>JAUVBC010000260.1 GCA_030591405.1 Candidatus Zixiibacteriota bacterium | reverse complement strand
CAAGCCGTCCGGGATTAAAAGCATCCCAGGTATTAAGCTCGGTTGTCACACCAAGATGCACAAACCAGTAATACTGAAGCGCTTCCCAGAATGTCTCCGGTTTATTGGCTGGGACATTATTGCAGATTTTCGACATTTCCAGAAGCTCAGCTTTTCTGTTTGAATCAGATTCCTTATCAGCCAACTCTTTTAATATTGCGGAGTACCGTTTGGCATAGAGTATTAAAGCGTCGGCCGCTATCGACATCGCTTTGAGCTGCTCTTTTTTGTTATCAAATTCCGAATCTTTGCGATCAAGCGAATTTAAACTTTGATCTATTTCAGATTTAAAATCGAGAAAACCTTTTTTATAAATTTTGTTATCCAAAACAGTATGCCCCGGTGCGCGTTGTTCCTGAAATTCGGTATAGACTCCGGCCTTATAAGCATCGATCCATTCGGGAGCAACCGATTTGAATATTTTTCCCCGAATCGATTTGTTCGACCAGTACGGTATTATTTCTTCGGCCTGTAATTTTTTGGTTTGATCATCAACTTTGAATGAAACTTTTTCGCGTGAATTTAGTATTTCGAAATCATCTATTGTATGAGTACATATTTCAGGATAAGTCGGGGTCGCTTTTGGTGAGGGTCCCTTCTCACCGATAAAAAGCTCATTGTCGTTGACACAAAGTTTTTTGTTTTCAAGCAGATATTTTAATGCCATTGCCCGAACGACTGGGATCGACATATTATCAACAGAACCGCTTTTATAAAATTTTGTCAAGAGATCGGCCCGTTCCAGCGAAATAGATGGTATAGCATCAAGCGATTGCTGTCTCAATATTTTTATCCGATCGTTCATCTATCTACCCTTTTATTTTCACTCGGAATCGCTTAACATCAAAAATATCGGCCAGACGTTTCATTTCCTCGTTTTCCTGAGTAAACAATTTGCCCAAATTATTAGATAAACCAAATCTCTCCCGTTTGTCCTCTCCTAATTTATTATACGGAAGAAGGCAAATATCTGTTATATTTTTTAGAGGCATCAAAAAGTCGGAAATATTGTCGAGATTTTCTTTGCTGTCGGTAACGCCCGGAATAATTGGTATTCTGGCTATAACTTTGTTTCCCATAGCGGCCAATTCAATCAGATTGTCAAGGATCAGCTTATTTGAAACACCAGTATGTTTATGATGAAGATTATTATCCATTATTTTGAGGTCATATAGAAACAGATCGATCAAATTATATATTTTTTCAAAATACTCGAAAGGGGCATATCCGGAAGTGTCAACAGCTGTTGGAATTTTATTATTCTTGCATAATTGAAGTATATCTGACAGAAACTCGATTTGGCTCATAGGTTCGCCGCCGGAGAAAGTCACCCCACCACCCGATTGCTCATAAAAGACTCTATCTTTTTCAATTTCTTTATACAGCTCATCGACTGCGATTTCTCGGCCAAAAGATTCCTCTTTTGAAGCTTTATTTCTGATTATAATTTTTTCCGGGGCGTTTTTGCGACCTTCCGGATTATGACACCATGTGCAATCAAGCGGGCAGCCTTTCATAAAGACGGTGGTGCGAATGCCCGGGCCATCGTGGATGGCAAATTTTTTCAGATCGAATATTATTCCGGTTGGAGCCATGCTATTTCTATAACCTGTATATTTTATTATTTTGCAGCCATCTATTAAATATAACAATAACTGACAGAATTTCAAAGCTCAGGAAACAGATTATACAAAGAAGAAATAACAACTGACTGTAACAACAGGGCAAAAATCGCGTCTAATTAGTAGCAATTTGAATCTATACCGAGAGTTTTAGTTGACTATCAAGGCCAGATATTTTTTTTAAACAAAAATAAGACTAATTTAGTCTTATGTATAATTATTAGGCAATTGAGTTTAATTAATTTTCTATAGGAGCCTCGATGAAAAGAAAAAGAACTGTATCAATTTGTGCGCCCGCAATCTTTTTGCTAATTTTGGTTTTGGGTTTCCAAACCAATCTACTGGCGCAAACACTGCCACTATGGGGTGATTTGAAACCGGGTCAATATGATGTCGGATTTAAAACCATTGAAAAATATGATTACTCTCGAACTTTCCGTTCCAAATACGATTATTTTGGAGAACCGATACCGGGCGAGAATGCGCGGCCGATTCAAATTTGTATTTGGTATCCGGCTCCAAAATCTGACGAAACCACCTATATGGTACTGGGTGAGTACGCTTTTCCAATGCCCGAGGATCCGGACTTTTTCCAGATTGTCACCGCTACCCAGCAACGCGAATTGATGCGATTAACAGGCTTGTTTAATAATAATAGAGGGACGATGCTGGATGCATCCAATATTGAAATCGGTGCTATCCGTGATGCCGTCCCGGCCGAAGGTAAATTTCCATTGATTGTATATTTCCCCGGCTATATGAACAGTATATCAGACAATTTTGTCTTATGTGAATATCTTGCCAGTCATGGGTTTGTTATTATGACCACCCACCAGGTCGGAACCGGAAGATTGAACCCGGGAGTAAATCAGGTTGACTTCGAGACGGTAATAAGAGACAAAGAGTTTGCCCTTGCCAATATTTATGATCTGGATTTTATTAACAGTGATAAAATCGGCACATTCGGTATTGGCGGCGGGGGGCTTGCTTCGATTATTTTACAAATGCGAAATTACAATATTGAGGCGGTCGCCAGTCTCGCCGGATGGAATATTGTCATCGAACAAAATGAATTTGTCAATCAAATTCCTCACTTTGTTATCAATCGTATGGCCAAACCATTGTTTCAGGTTTATTATGAAGATGCCGACCTTTTTGAATTGGGTTTAATTGATTCAATAAAGTATTCTGACCGATATATTTTAAAACTGGCCGAAGCTCCTGCCGGTGGATTCACCAGCTATCCGGCGATTCAAAGTTATATGGATACACTTAATGTTACCAAAACTATATCGCGCCCAAACTATGAATTGTCTGGTAAATATCTCCTCAACTTTTTTAGTGCATTTCTCACAGACGATACTGGCAGTCGCTCATTTATAGAAAATGCACCATCAGGCGAAAATTCACTGGAGTTTAAAAAAGGGATGGACCCGCCTCCGACATCGGATCAATTTGTAAGTATTATCAGAAGTCAGGGCGGAGTCAAAGCAGTTGAGTTATACAATAAGTTAAATGATGCGGACCCGGGTTGTATTACTTTTCCCGAGGCAACAATTAATATTTTGGGCTATCAGGCGATGCAAGAAGGCAGTAACGATAATGCAATAGCATTATTTAAACTTAATGCCGAAACTTTTCCTAATTCGGCCAATGTTTGGGATAGTTATTCTGACGGTTTGCAGGCAGTTGGAGATAGCACCGAGGCGATAAAATGCTATCAACAGGTGCTCGAAGTCCTGCCCAGCGATACGCTGATAGGTGCACAACTTATGGAGGCCTTGAAAACCAATGCCGAAGCTGGTATTGAAAGATTATCAAATGAAAATAATGAATAATAATAAGGCATTGGGAGGCTTGGAGGAAAAGATGGAAGAAAAAACTACCGGATATTCCCGAAGAAAGTTTTTGGCAGCATCGGCAACAGGAATTGTAGCGGCCGGCCTTACCGGTTTAGCACCCGGTCTCAGTCTGGCTCAGGAAGCTGCCGCGGCCAAAGGCGAGATCATCTACCGACAGCTTGGTAAAACCGGATTGAAAGTCCCGGTTATTACTCATGGCAGCGGAGGGTGCAACGATGCCAGCGTCATCCAGACGGCATACAATATGGGTGTGCGGATGTTTGATACGGCGGCCAACT
>JAUVBC010000034.1 GCA_030591405.1 Candidatus Zixiibacteriota bacterium | reverse complement strand
AGCATCTGTTTGCTTACTCTAACTGGAACCTGCTTGACAGAAAGTAATCTCAGCAATTTTTTTATGAAACTTCCAATGAAAATATCTGCTTTGCCATCGGAGATAAAAATCTCTGCCGCCACCTTTTTACTGGCAACCGGATTGTTTATTTTATTACGATTAATATTTTTGCTAAGCTATACTGAATTGATCGGAGATTCATCATTATCTCTTGTTATTGAAGCATTTATTATCGGCTTCCGGTTTGATGCTGTTATTATTTCGTTTATTGTTTTACCTCTTTTGTTAATATCTCATCTGCCGTTTATTAATTTATCAAAATCAAAGAATCAAAATATCTTTGTTGCAATTTGGACTGCAGTGTTTTCTTTCATAACATTTATGGGGCTGGCCGATATCACTTTTTTTGAGAATTTCGGCGGTCATCTGAATTTTTGGGCGGTCGAATATTTAAATAACCCCGGCATATTTTTCCACACCATTTCAAATGCCGAAAATTTCTGGCCAGTTATGATAACCTGGCTGATTATTTCGGTTTTATTATTTTTGGCTCTTAAACAGATATTTCATAAACTGGGTAAATTGCATGATCCAACGAGTAAAATAGCAAAGACAATATTACTTGTTTGTAGTATTGTCCTGCTTGGATTTCTTATCAGGGGTCGCGCCGGAATCAAACCACTCGACTGGGGTGAGGCCTTTTTTTGTGACAATCAGTTCATTAATCAGTTGAGCCTTAATCCTGTATTCACTTTGTCGCACTCCATTTATGAAGAATTAAAAGATGGTCATACACTAACCGACGGCGAAATCAGGTTTCAGTTTTATGATAAAGATGAAGCGTTTGGCAACGTTCGGGAGATGCTTGGCATAAATGATTCAATTGATAAGAATCAAATTTCACTGGTGCGGCAGACTCATCCAACTGGCAGTCCCGCTTTTATGCCAAATATTGTTATTGTCATTATGGAAAGTTGGACAGCAAGCAAAATCGGGGTGCTTGGCGGCGAAGATGGCATCTCCCCCGCTTTTGATAGTCTGTCAAAAGATGGTTTGCTGTTTAATAATTTCTATGCCAATGGGGTCAGAACCAATCGCGGTGTTCCGGCTATTCTCTGTTCGTTCCCATCGCTCCCCGGCCGTTCAATTATGAGACGATACGCCGCCGATCACCCATACAGATCGATTGCAGATATTTTGGCACCGTACAATTACAATTCAATTTATGCATACGGCGGTGATTTGCAATTCGATAATATTAAAGGTTTTCTGACTGCTAATGGATTCACCGATTTTTATGACGGAAATGATTTTGAAAGTTCTGATTTTCTCGGTAAATGGGGTGTGCCAGATCATATTTTGTTTGAGAAAATGTCAGAGGAGATGAAATCTTTTAAACGTCCGTTTTTACTATCAATGCTGACCCTAAGTTATCATGATCCGTTTTTGCTCCCTGATGATAAGTTTAAGATATTTGACGAAACCAGCATTGAGAACAAAAGGAAAAACTGTTTTTATTATACCGATTGGGCCATTGGTCAATTTATCGAAAATGTTAAAAAACAACCTGTTTTCGATAGTACCATTTTTGTATTCACTTCCGATCATTGCGATAAACAGTCGCCCAAATATCCTCTTTCGCCGGAAACTTTTAGAATACCGTTATTGATTTATACTCCGGCCATTTTGGGAGATTCGTCACAAATAATCACCACCACCGGTAGTCAGGTCGATATTTTGCCAACTCTGCTTGGGATGTTAAATCTCGAAACGACTCATTATAGCTGGGGGCGGGATATTTTGTCACTTGATAAAAGCGATTCGGGATTTGCGGTAATAACCGAGGGTGAGAAATTAGGTTTGATCGAGGGAAGTTCTTTTCTTTATCATCAGATAGATATTTTCAAAAAACTGTATGACCTCAATGATACAGCATATCTGGAAAATGACTTAAGCACCAAGTATCCTCAAAAGGCAGAGAGTATGGTACGAAGACTTAATTCATATATTCAAATGGCCAACTACCTCTCCCGCGGCCGTAAAAAAATAAATCGGCGTTAGCGTTATAGAATCACCCGGTCAATCTGAGGATTAACCGGGCACATAAATTAAGATGGATTCCCACTCGCCATGGCGAAAGCAGGCGTAGTCTGCTATTTTCTTTTACCTGGAGTAACGCCCTGATCGGTGATGTAGGCGGTGACCAGTTCAGCAGGAGTGATATCAAAGGCCGGTGAGTACACTCTAACACCCTCAGGTGCCGTTTGTACCCCGCCCCAGTTGGTTATCTCCTCGGGCGACCGTTCCTCGATTGGAATATCCTCGCCCCGCTCAATATCTTGACAAAAAGTAGAATAAGGAAGTGCAACATAAAACGGGATATCATGTTCTTTGGCCAAAACTGCAACGGTATAAGTACCTATCTTATTAGCAACATCACCGTTTTTGGCAACTCGGTCGGTTCCGACAATAACAGCATCGATTTTCCCCTGGCGCATCACCACTCCGGCCATATTGTCGCAGATAAGCGTAACATCGATCCCTTCCTGCATCAACTCCCATGAGGTCAAACGAGCGCCTTGAAGCAACGGACGGGTTTCATCGGCGAAAACTTTGATATTTTTGCCCGCTTTTTTGGCGGCATAAATCGGTGATAAGGCTGTTCCTGAACCGCCAGTGGCCAATGCCCCGGCATTACAATGAGTCAATATTGTGTCGCCATCTTTGAGAAGTTTCTCGCCGTTAGTACCGATTTTGTCGCACAATATTTTATCTTCGTTCAAAATCGCCAATGCCTCATCCCAGACAGCTTTCCGGAACTGCTCTTTGCTATTAGCTTGAGAATCAAAAGCTGCTTTCAAGGCACGATCAACTCCCCAGCCAAGATTGACAGCGGTCGGGCGGGCATTTTTAATTTCATTGGCAATATCTGGGATTAATTTTAAAAAATGTTCATAATCAACATCAACTTCGGCTTCAGATGCAACTGCCAGCGCATACGCTCCGGCGATACCAAGAGCCGGGGCACCGCGAATTTCAAGCCTTTTGATCGATGTAATAATATCGCGGAAATCATCATAGTTATTATAAACCAGTTCAGTCGGCAATTTTGTCTGGTCAAGAATTTTTACCTTTTTATCAATTGCTTCAATGACAGTAAAATTCATATTTTATTCTCCAATTATTTGTACTATAACTTTTCGATTTCTGGCCCGATTATCAAAATCGAGAAAAACAATCTGCTGCCATGTTCCCAGCGTCATTTCTCTATTAACAAACGGGACTGTTATATCGGGGCCAACCAGCGCCGCCCGCAGGTGGGCATATCCATTTCCGTCGTGCCAGGTCTCATCATGCTTATACGAGATTTCAGCGGGAATTATTTTTTGAAAAAACTCCGGTAAATCCTGAAGTAATCCAGGTTCATATTCAATGGTAGTAATTGCCGAGGTTGCCGATGGTGAAAAAATGGTCACTGTTCCCAAATTTAATCCTGACGATTGAATCTTTTCGGCAATTTGGCCGGTCAGATCAAAGATTTCGCCATCGCCTTGTGAATCGAATTTGATTTCTTCTGTTTTAATCATAACTGTTATTTATACAACACTCTTTTTATTTTTTTAGTTGAGGTCTTTTCAAATTCTTCCCATTGTATTTCAATATTTGATATCCTTTTATAATTAGATAATAAACAATTAGCTTTATCAATTTCGCTTTTTATAATTGATTCTGTTTTATCCAAATCTGTTTCGCTGGGTATGGTTATTCCTTCATCGCTCAACTGCTCAATATCAGGGACAATTATTGCAAAAATCGACTCATGATTATCGTCCGGTTTTTTTCGACCCAACACCAAAGATTCAAAAATATATGGAGATTGGTTTAAAATATCTTCAAGCTCCTCCGGATAAATATTTTTCCCGCCGCCGGTTACTATCAGATTTTTTGCACGTCCCTTAATATAAAGAAAACCATTTTTCATTTTACCCAAATCACCAGTATAGAGCCAGCCATCTTTTAATAGTTCCTTAGTGGCCTCGGGATTATCAAGATAGCCAGGACTGCTATTTTCACCGCGAACCAGAATTTCGCCGATCCCTTCTGAAGTTGGGTCATCTATTTTTATTTCGACATTCGGTAACGGCGGCCCGACAGAGCCAATTTTTATATTATTAAAGCGATTGACCGCAACCACCGGAGCACATTCGGTCAGACCGTAACCTTCCAGAAAAACAAATCCGATCATATTAAACCATTCGGCCACTAAAGCAGGCAGCGGTGCACCGCCGGAGACAAATATACGCACGCTGTTTAATCCTGCTTTTTCTCGTAGTTTTTTGAATAAAACCTTCCCTGCTTTCAATCCAAATAACCAAGCGAACTTGCAAAGTGCGTAACTGATTGAGATAATTGCTTTTTTGAGTATTGGCAATTCTGATATCTTGCTTTTCATCGACTGATACATTTTCTCGTAAAGTAGGGGGACACCAACAATACAAGTCACACTATTTTCTTTTATGTCATCAACAATATCTTTCGATTTTAGTGATTTTGCATAGATAATAGTTAATCCTTGCACCAGAGGAGTTAAAAAGCCGCAGGTCGCCTCAAAGGTATGAAATAGCGGCAGCAGCGATAGAAAAACATCATCAGAATAGAACTTTATCGCCTCGGCTATTCCTTCCAGATTAGCAAGAAGATTGCAATGGGTTAACACGACTGCTTTGGGATCACCGGTAGTGCCTGAGGTATATATCAAAACAGCGGGGTTATGAGGTTTTATGTCAGGGCACAAAAACGAATCGGTTGTTTCATTTGATAAGTTTCTGATATTATTGAGTTTAATTATTTCAATATCATTTTCGATATTATTTATTGTGTCGCCAAATCGAAGAAATAATTTTTCAGATATGAAAACTGTTTTAACCTTTGAAAGTCTTAGCAGGTTTGCCAGCTCGGTGATTTTAAAATCAGGATCAAACGGAACAACAATACCGCCGGCACATAAAATCGAGAGATATGCAATTCCCCATTCGGGACAGTTTTCCGCCAGCAGACCAATTTTATCCTGCGGTTTTACTCCCCTGTTTTTTAGCAGAGATGATATTCTCGGAGTTATTGTTTCGATATCTTTGTATGTATATAGATTATCAGGGTTTTCGCTGCTTTTTAAAGCGATTTTGTCAGATACTTTTCGGCAGGATATAAAAATCGTTTCATGTAAAAGCAACGGATTGAAATTATTAATATTTACAGGCGACATGCTTTAAAGTTAAGAAGCTGTCGTCAATAATCCAGTTTTTTCTTTAAATAATTAAAGGGTCATCTGTGTGGCTGCAGATGACCCTCTCGAAACAAAACAGAAGCAAGAAAATATTTTAATCGGCGGTGACTGTTATCTCTATACTAAATACAGTTGCGCCTCTGGCATCATTATCAGTGATAGTTATAATTACGGTGGCATCTGCTGCCGGTGATGTATATGAAAATCCAGAAGCCTCACCGTAAGTATTTGTGGTTTGGGTAGCGCCGGCTATGGAGCCCCCTCCAGTCAAAGATGCTGTCAGGCTATGATCACCCAGAGGATTACCGTATCTATCTTTAATTAATACGGAAAACAGCGTTGTTGAGCTGGTTGGGACGGTCGCAGGGATATCAATGACACAGGATTTTGAATAGGTCATACCTGTTAATAATGTACATGGAACTGTTGCCGAAGCACCAAAACCAAAGCGAGCAGTTATATAATCAATAGCTCCTATGCCATCATCGGAAACACTGTTCATTGAGAAATCCTGTAGAAGGACTTTGCCCTGGGCAGTATTACTGATTGCGGAGCTGTAGCAACCATCGCCATCTTCGCGATCAATAAAGGTAACATATTCGGCATCAAATTTGATTCTATCCAGATCAAGGCAGAAATTCATATTCAAATCACGAACCTGAACAAACATGAATCCGTGAGCATCAGTATGGGCCAACAATGTCTGAGGCCAGATATCAAACCAAATAGTATCAGGATACCAGCTATTGATAAAATACCCACTATCAACTAATGTTCCGCCGTTGGTTTCTACCGTGACCATAACAATACCATCATCAACAGATTGATCACTTCCATAAGACATCCAGGTACTTGTGGCCAATCCTTCTTCGGTATTGGTCCTATCATGATGAGCCATCACAACGCCCTCATCGCAGGTGAAATAAACAACTGTTGAATCTGGGCAAGGATTATTATAAATATCCGAAACTAAAGCAACTAACTCATTGGTTTCATTTACCATTCCCCAATACTCAACATTACATTCTTCGGCACCGACAACGATTCGGGCTGGCGGGCCGGCATGAACCATGGTCTGAGTAACATTGGATAAAACAGTGTCAACATAAGCACGAACACGAATAGTTCCGGAAACGGTTCCGGAGGATATCGGACAGGAAGCCTGTCCCATGCTATTTGTAGTAGTTACATAAGGTCCTCTGCGATTGGCGCCGGTTAAGGTACCAAGACGTTCACCATCATCGGTGTTATCGGGACCATCGGTAATAATAAATGACATTGAGATGCCTTCGGGAACAGAGTTGCCATAGGCATCGTAACCAACCGCACGAATTGTTGAGGTTTCAATCCCGCCGGTTCTCTTAACCGCGAGGTGAATATCATCAACCATCATCTCAATAGATGCCACTGAGGCATCCGGCGATAGCTGGATCGAAGTTTCCGCATAGCCGGTAATACCGCTGGCCTCATCGACCGTTATTGTAAAATAAACCGTTGTCGCTTCGGTCCCCGCGGTGTAGTTAATAACAACTTGACCGGCTCCCCCGGTTACATAGGCAGTTGCCGGAATATATCCGATGGCATCCCAGGTATCGTTACCATTTCCATCATAAACAAGAGAGTCGATACCGTTGGTCCAATAGCCATTCTGATCCAGATCAACAAATTTTTCTCCCGCAGTAAGTTTCACCATTGTTGAATCGGGAGCCGCAGTACCGGCTTGATCCCTGATGGTTACCGTTAACTGCGAAGTCGAGGCACCATCGGCTAAAATGATTGTCGGAACAACAACCAGATCAACATTTCCGGTAGATGTGTTTGATTGAGCAGCAACCGACAAACTGAAATTATCAGATGTCGACCCGCCCGAAAGCACGGCACTTAGAGATACGTTTCCATCGGACAGAGCTGTATATATCGCTGAAACAATACCAGTGGCACCGGTTGTGTCAACGCTGGGTGTAAAATAGCCAGCGCTGGCCGGAGAAGCCGCAAAGGTGACAATTCTATTCGGTAAAGGATCGGTACCATCGGTCACCGTCGCCTCAATTACTGCAGTCGCACCAACGGTAATTGTTGATGGGCTGACTGTCATATTGACTGTCAAGGCTCCATCATCAGATCCGCTTGATGATGAGCTACAACCAGACAAAAGCAAGCCGAAACTCAAAGCGATCAGACCGAGAACCAGCAGACCGTTTGAAAATAATTTGTTTTTGGGGATTCTCATACAAACTCCTGTTTTGTAAATTTCTTTTTTGTTTAGCTTGTTATTTGCACTATCAACAGAAAAAAACCCGCCCAAAAAGCGGGTTTTTTAATTTTATCCTATCTTATAACCCGGCATCGGCCAGATCATTTTCAACAATGGTCGGTGTTACAAATATGACCAGATCACGATCTTCATAATGCTTTTCAGTATATCTGAACAAAGCGCCAATAAGCGGAATATCTTTAAGAATCGGAATACCGGAAACAGCCTCGACCTCGACTTGCGAAGTCAATCCACCAATAACAGCTGTTTGGCCATTATTAACAACGACATTGGTTTCGGCGTTGCTGGTATTGATAATAATTCCTGACGGATCAGGCTCAATGGAACTTCTCTCAGGAATCAGATGCATCAAGATTTGATCGGTGGCCGTAATATGCGGCGTTACTCTCAATATAGTACCAACATCTTCAAACTGAATGACGACGTTTCCAGATTGGTCAAACTGCTTGATCGGAATTTTCTGACCCATCTGAATCGTGGCCATTTTGTTTTCAATTGTCGTAATTTCCGGATGGGCAATTACCTTACCTTTTGATCCGCCAACGATGGCCGAGACAACAGCATCAACGCTCCAGCCATTCATAAGAGCACCAAGACCATACGAAATGAATTTATCGGTTACGCGATCGCCTTCCTGAGTCAATGACTGAGAAATAGTTCTATTAGAACCCTCCGGACTAAAGGAACCGGCTGCCGACCAATCAACACCAAGTTCAATATCATTGGTGTTGTATATTTCAAGCATTTGCGCCGAGATTCTAATCTGTCGCGCCGGACGATCCAATTCCTTAATAAAATCAATAACGCGATTGAGATTTTCGGGAACCTCCTGCAATATTAAGGAATTTGTTCTCTCATCAGAATCAACTTTGCCTCTTTCGGTCATAAGAGATTTAACCGATGCGGCAATCTCGGAAGCAGCGGTATTGGCCAGATGGACAATTTTAACTTCAAGTTTGGCCATCGTCAGTTGCTGGTTGTTATGCTGATCTATTTCGGTCTGTTCTTTACGAAAATCATCAGCCGGCAGAACTCGAATATAGCCATCCTCTTCAAAGACAGTGGCCAGATTATAAGTGCTTCCAATAATTGACAGCGCCTGTCTCCAGGTAACACCTTTAAGATTGATCGTTACCTGACCCTGGACTTTGGGGGCAACCACAACATTAACATTGCCATAATCGGCTAAAAACCGAATGACCGATCTGATTTCGGCCGCTTGGAAAGACAGATTTTCAATCGGAGCCAAAGAATCTTTATCTTTAGCATCCTGACTAAAAATATTGGTTGATATGCCTATGGCAAAGATCAAGAAGACAACCAACCAGACATATTTTTTAAATAATGAAGTTTTCATGTTTTATCCAGCCTTTCGCTAATTTATGCTCATATAGAGAGCAACCGTTCTGCTCCAACCGTATTCAAAGAGTTTGAAGTACGCTTTATCCGAATATATTTTTCCAACATAACCTTTTTTAATCTTGTCTCCGCTTTTGAGAATGTAACCATAGCCGTCATGATCTTCCAACAGAGCTCTTTTATTGCCATCGGTTGATTCCAGGGTACCGACCAACTTCGCGGTCTCAACATCAGGAATCTTTTTCTGGATCGGATTGTCGGTCCCTTTGGTATCGGTCAGGAGATTATCAAACGGATCACGACCGGTTCCCGGATTATATTTCATAACTATTCTGGTCGGGAATTCAGCAACTATGGTACCTTTCAACTTATTCGGAAAGGTTGGTTTGCGGCGAAATCTCGAAGTCGGTTTCTGATCATCTTCGCTTTTTGCGGTTTTCTTCACCTCAGTTGAGGCAACCTCTTTTGGCTTCGCTTCTGATTTTTTTACAACCGGGGCCGTTTTGGCTGCTTTTTTCTCGTTTTCCTCTTTGACCGGTGCCGTCTTTTTCACCATTGTATATTCCTGAACCGGCTGGCCTGATTTTGGCTCAGCTTTCGGCGGATCGACTTTGACGACTTCCTTCTTCGCGACCTCTTCTTTTGCCGGAGTAACGGCGGTAGCAACAGTCGGCGTCGATTTGACAACCGGTTTTACAACCTGTACTTTCTTCACAACCGCATTCTTTTTCACCGGTTTAGATTTTGGTGTTGGAACAGCGACAGTCTGTTGATTCGAAACCGCCAAAACCTTTTGGGAACTTTTTTGTGTGCTCAAAAACTTTTCATGATCTATTGTATCAGAACTTTTTGTCTCATAATGTTTGGCAAGAGTCACGGTTTCTTTTTTCGGTGTTTTGGCAGGTGGTGGAGCAGTCGTTAATGCCTTTTTCACGACTTTCTTTTTGACGACTTTTTTAACCGGCTCATCTTTAATATCGTTTGAAATTTTAGCCACTGTTACCGGAGCTTTGACCGGGCTTGACCAGGAGGCAAAATTGCCGCTCTTTTTATCTGGCAGATACAGATATACGGAACTGCCCTTTTTCTCAACGCGGTACATCACGGTCTCATCCAGGTCACAAACAACGCGGACAACATTTTCCGGATCGGTCGAGTATTGACTGGTCCGAATTGACGAAACCATAGTTTTTGGCAAATCGATAAAATCTTTTTGACTTAGCTCATGAATTGCCGGAAATATATCAACAACCACCCTGAACGGTTTCCCGTCTTTGGCTTCGGCAGTTTCATGGACAAACTGGAAAGGTCCCGATACATCGATCTTAAGAACCGTTTCACCCGACTGCGGACTAAGGTTAAGTGTCGAAACCCTGGCATCATCAGCCGCAACAGTTAGAACTGCCATCAATAGTATCGATACAGATAAAACTAATATTTTTGTCATTTTTGCTTTTTTTATTATTTTTTTATTCATATCTCCTCCGACCGCCTAAATCTCAATTTCCTGCAGCCTCTCATCCGGCTTGACATAATAGGTTGAGAGGAGAAAGTTTGCTTTTATTGTTGGTTGATTCAATTCTTTTATCCCGCCTGCCTCTGATTTTGACACGCCAACATTAACGGAAGGAGTTTTTATATCCATATTAGAGACGTTGGCAATAAATGGGAAATTGGCTACATAACTCATGAATTTTCCGAATTCATGATAGCCGCCTTCCATTTGAATATCAAAATTGGCAACGTTATAAAAACTTTCCGGGGCAATTGGCCGCGGTTCAATCTTCGTAATCTTGGTTCCTGTCAACGAAGAAGCGGTGTGGAGTTGTACCAGAAATGAGGGTATCTGTTTTACTTCGGGTAACAGTTGCTCGATTTCAAGATACTTATCCAAAAGCTCGATATATTCTTCTTTGAGTGCCTCGAGAGTTTTGGATTTCATCTCCACATTCTTAAGATCGGTAATCATGTTTTCATACTCTTGAGTCATAGTCGCCAGCTTGTTGTCGTATGATGAATAGAGGCGCGTATACCAGAAATATACCACGACAAAGAAGGCGACAACGCCCATAAGTATTTTCTGCATTTTTGGGTCTCTAAGGTCCATGGTACCTCACTTACATATTAGCCGGCATTGGAGCTGGCCGCTGCCTGAGCCAGAATTTTTTCAAGCTCTTCATCGGACAGGTAATGCACGTTACAATCTAGTTTAAAGTTGTATGCCTTCTGTTCCCCAAATGATATCTCTTCCACATTGGCCATATCGACCTCGTCAAAATAATTGGATCGCATCATCTTAATCATGAAAGTCGCCAGTGCATTAAGAGTGAATGTAAATCCTTCGACTTCGACCGGTCTAACCGATGGCGTTGTCTGCATCTGAGTTGTAGTATCATTTGGTGTACTACTATTATTATTTATTTCAGTAAAACTCGAAAGCCAGACAAATTCCGGAACGTTCCGGGCCACTTCTTCAAGGATCTTTACCCAGGCACTGCGATGCCGATCAAGCCGCTCCACCGCTTCAAGGCGATTGGTGATCTTGCCCTT
>JAUVBC010000313.1 GCA_030591405.1 Candidatus Zixiibacteriota bacterium | reverse complement strand
GGTCAGGTCGAATATGATGATACGTCGAAACGTTATCTGATTAAAAAGGGTATCGATGACAGTCGCGATCAATCATATTTCCTCTGGGGTCTTGATCAAAAGGCGTTATCTAAAACATTATTTCCTCTGGGCGGTTTTGAAAAATCTCAAATCAGAGAGATTGCAAAAAAGATGAACCTCAAGACCGCTAAGAAGCCGGAATCACGAGAGATCTGTTTTATTGCCGATGATAACTACCATCGTTTTTTAGAAGAATGGGAAGAAAAGCGAGGGAGAAAATTCGATCAGGGTGAAATTATCAATGAGCGGGGAGAGGTTGTTGGACAACATCAGGGAACCGTATTTTATACAATCGGACAAAGAAAAGGACTTGGTATATCAAACCCGACGCCGCTTTATGTAAATCAGATCGATGCCGAAAATAATAAAATTATTGTCGGAGATAATGAGGCACTTCTAAAAAACAGAATGATAGTCACCGATATTAATTGGGTTGCATTTGATACTCCACCCGATAAAATCGAGGCAAAAGTAAAAATACGCTATCTTCACAATCCAGCCCCGGCAACAATCACTATTATTGATAAAACTTCTGCCGAAGTTATTTTCGACGAAAATCAACGCGCCATCACGCCGGGACAATCGACTGTTTTTTATAATGGAAACATACTGCTCGGTGGTGGTATAATCTCTTAAAAAAATGGTTGAATTAAGATTGATACCAGCCTTATATTGATATAATTAACTTAAAAATAAAGTGAGGCAAATTATGCTTAAAGCAACATTTCTGGGTCATAGTTGCGTAGCAATCACCGACGGTAATCATAATATTATTATTGACCCCTTCCTGACTGGCAATCCCCAAGCGACCATTAAGGCTGAGGATGTCAAAGTAGATTTTATTCTGGTGACGCATGGCCACAGTGACCATCTTGGTGATGCTGTTGAGATTTCGAAAAGAAACAAGGCCACAATTATCGCGCCGAACGAATTGGCAGTGTATGTTCAAAAACAGGGAGCCGAGGCTCATAACATGCATATCGGCGGCGCCTACGAATTTCCATTTGGTCGCGTGAAGCTAACTATTGCGCATCACGGATCAGCGGCCGGCGACGGCCTGGAATACACCGGGAATCCATGCGGCTTTCTAATCACAATGGATGGAAAAACTATTTATCATGCTGGTGACACCGGGCTTTTTTATGATATGAAACTTATTGGCGAGATGAATGATATTGACTTGGCGTTTTTACCGATTGGGGATAATTTTACGATGGGTGTTACCGATGCGGTCAAAGCGGTTGAGTTTTTAAATCCAAAAAAGGTGGTACCGATTCATTATAAGACATGGCCGGTTATTGATGCGGAGCCGACCGAATTTGCCGATAAATTAAAAGGATCGAAAACGGAAGTGATAATAATCGATCCGGGTAATTCACTCGAGTTTTAAGGATATTTGTTAAATCATAAATAGCGGCCAAAACACTTAAAGTGGTAAATTATTAATTATGTTTAAGAAGATAATACTCTGGGGTTTAGTAATTGTTGTATCTGTTGTTGTAATTGGAGCGGCGGCGGTAGCTATCTTTTTGCCAAAAGAGAAAATTAAAGAGATGGCCATGGAGAAGATATCTTCAGCGCTCAATCGTGAAGTAACTGTTGATGATCTGTCGGTTTCATATTTTGGTGGTTTAGGGGTAAAACTCAATGGAATTAAAATATCAAATCCCGATGGGTTCGACTGGAGTCAATTTCTGGAAGCCAAAAGCCTCGATATAAAACTTCAGCTTTGGCCGTTACTTCAGAGAAAAATATTTGTTGATCGGATAATACTGATTGAACCGAAAATTGCGCTGCTCAAGACAAGAAAGGGACAGCTAAATTATGTTTTCGGTTTGATTGATTCGGTGACTTCATCTCAGATTACAGAGGATCTTTCAAAGGAATCTGAATTGGCATTAGCTGCTATTTCTTTCGATAATTTCAGTATAGAAAACGGTCAAATCGACTATGTCGATGATTCATCACAGATAGGGCTAAACATCTTTGGATTAGATTTAAAAACAAAATTGGCCAATCCTGAAAATATGACCTATCAGATAGGTGGAAACTTTAATACCGACTCTATAATAATTAAAAAATCTGGTGATTCTGATTTGAATATTCCAACTTTGGCAATTGCTTCATCATTTAACGCTCGAATTGATTTAGAGAAAAAGCAAGCAATTTTATCTGATAGCGAAATCGAAATCAATGGATGGAAATTTGAAATCAATGCCGGTATTCCCAATACTGAATCACTCGATTATTTCAATTTGGAAGTCGCATCTAATAGGAAAGCCTTAAGTGAAATTATAGCATTATTGCCATCCGAATACAACTATATCCCCGATGGTTACTCCGCAACCGGTGATTTAGAATTTAATGCTGCCTTAAAATATAATTCCAAGGCCAAGGAAAAATTAAAATACAACGGCAATGCTGATTTATACAATCTAAAATTGACTGTCGACAGCCTTAATGGCGATTTTGAAATAGAGCAAGTTAAGATCGATTTTGTAAATGATAATGTCGGCTTAAATATCATTGGCGGTTCCCTTGATGGTAACCCGATTTCTGGATCTGTTCAATTATCCGATTTTGATAATATTCATATTGATGGTAAAATCAATGGCACTGCCGAATTGGCAACTTTGAATAAATTCCTTCCTGAAATTGGAAAGCCAAAATTATCCGGTCAGGCGAATTTCGATCTTGCTTGCTCAGGGCATAAGGAAGAGTTATCAAAATTTAAGGTTAATGGAAAAATACAGATTAAAAACAGAGTTTATACTGCTGAGACATTGCCGGAACCGATAGAATCATTTCAGCTTGATATTGATATAAGTCCGAAAAATGTTGTCGTCAAAAATCTGACAGTTCAATCACCATCATCACAGTTTTCTATTAGCGGATCGATAAGCGATCCGTTTCCATATTTTATGCCCGGGTTTGAGGGAGAAGCTAAAAAACCGTATCTGAAATTTGAATTGGTTTCAAGAAGATTCAATACTGACAAACTCTTTCCTGCAGCAGTTCCCGGAGGTTCCGAAACGAATCTTGCCGAATTACCTATAGATTCCCTTCCGCCATTGCCATTACCTGAT
>JAUVBC010000063.1 GCA_030591405.1 Candidatus Zixiibacteriota bacterium | reverse complement strand
GAATATTAAACGTTTGATTGATATTGGAAGCTATCGTGGACTTCGTCACCGTCGTGGACTACCCGTTCGCGGGCAAAAAACCAAAACTAATGCCCGTACTCGCAAGGGCCCAAAACGGACTGTTGCCGGTAAGAAAAAGACTCCGGCTAAGAAATAAGGTAGATGAGGTTATTAAGTGGCTGATCAAAAAAAGAAAACGAAAACTAAGAAAAAAATGGGAAAAATCGACGCTGTCGGTGTTGCCCATATTAAATCGACTTTTAATAATACTATGGTTTCAATAACTGATACCAGAGGCGCGACCATTGTCTGGTCGTCGGCAGGTAAAGTCGGCTTCAAAGGCTCCAAAAAATCAACTCCGTTTGCGGCACAGTTGGCCGCCAGTAGATGTGCCAAAGAAGCGATAGATCTGGGTGTCAGAAAAATTGAAGTTTGGGTAAAAGGACCTGGTTCGGGTCGTGAAGCGGCTATCCGCTCATTATCTGCCGCCGGTTTGGAGATTACGGCTATCAAGGATGTTACTCCGATTCCCCATAACGGCTGCCGTCCACCAAAAAGAAGAAGAGTATAAAACCATTTTTTGGTAATAGATTAGGATATTTACAGGAGAGTTCATGGCTCGATATACGAAAGCAAACTGCAAACTGTGTCGTCGCGAAGGCGAAAAACTTTTTTTGAAAGGGCATCGGTGTAGTACCGATAAATGTGCCTTTGAAAAAAGAGGTTTCGCTCCGGGTCAGCACGGGCAGTCAAGGCGCTTTAAAGTGTCAAACTATGGGATGCAGCTACGGGAAAAACAAAAAGTCCGTAGAACCTATGGTGTTTTAGAAAAACAATTTCGCAATTACTTTGAGAAGGCTGACATGAAGGTCGGCGTTACCGGTGAGATTTTGCTGCAAATGCTTGAATGCCGATTTGATAACATTGTTTATCGGCTCGGTTTTGCTCCGTCGCGTAAAGCGGCCCGGCAATTAGTGAAGCATGGTCATTTTACCATTGATGGAAAAAATGTTGATATTCCATCTTTCCAGATCAAACCTGGGAACCTGATTAAAGTTAGGGATAAATCAAAGGCGCTTGATATTATCCACTCGTCGATAAAGGAATTTGGCCAGACCGATCAGATTGCCTGGTTGCGTTTGAATAAGGCTGCATTGGAAGGTGAAGTGATTGAGATTCCCAAGCGCCAGGATATTCCGATTTCGGCCAATGAACAATTAATTGTAGAGCTGTATTCAAAATAGGAAACCAATTGCCTTTATGGGAGGCTTCGATATATGAAATGGAAAAGCCTGCAGATGCCGAAGGAGATCATCTCGGATCAATCTTCGGCAACCGAGAATTATTCTCGATTTATAATTGAACCCCTTGAAAGAGGATTTGGGGTTACGCTGGGTAATGCTCTGCGTCGGGTATTGTTATCCTCTATACAGGGATCAGCCGTTGTTTCATTCAGGGTGAATGGCGCCTTGCATGAGTTCTCCACTATCCCCGGTCTGTATGAAGATGTCACGCAACTGGTCTTAAATTTGAAACAAGTCAGAGCCAGAATGTATGCTGATGAGATGCGGACATTAACCCTTACAGCTGACAAGAAGGGCAAAATCACTGCCGGAATGATCGCCGGAGATTCAGAAGTGGAAATCATGAATCCGGATCTGCATATTGCAGAATTAGTGGAAGATGTTGAATTCAAATTGGAAGCTGATATTGACTACGGTCGCGGTTATGTGACTTCAGAACAGAATAAACGACCTGATGCCCCGGTTGGATCGATCTTTATTGATTCGGTCTTTTCTCCGGTTATCAAGGTCAATTATGAAGTCGAAAACACACGTGTCGGCCAACGGACAGACTACGATAAATTAATGCTTGAGATAACCACCGATGGCTCAATTTCTCCTGAAGATTCTCTTTCATATGCGGCCAAGATCCTCAAAGATCATCTTCAATTCCTTATTCATATTGATGAGGAATTTGTGTCTGCCGAAGTAGAAGTCGAGGATGAAGAAACCGTTAGAATCAGACAACTTCTTAAAACACGCGTTGATGAGTTGGAACTTTCGGTTCGCTCCTCAAACTGCCTGAGGGCAGCCAATATTCAGTCACTTTCAGAGTTAGTCTCCAAGAGCGAGTCGGAAATGCTGAAATATCGGAATTTTGGGCGAAAATCGCTTAACGAATTAAATAGTATACTCGACGAACTAAATCTCAGCTTTGGGATGGATATCGATAAGTATATGGAACAGCAGTAATTTCAGGGGAATACAATGCCTCATCAAAACAAGGTAAAAAAACTCAGCCGAACGAAACCGCACCGGGAAGCAATGCTTCGCAATATGGCCAGCTCTCTAATACAGCACCGGACTATTGAGACTACCGAGGCAAAAGCTAAGGAACTTCGTCGAGTGGTTGATCGCATTATCAGTATTGCCAAAAAAGATACGCTTTCGGCGCGTCGGCAGGTCGCAAAGACCATCGAGAGTAAAGTGGCTTTCAAGAAACTGTTTAGTGAAGTTATTCCGCAGTTTGATAAAAGAGATTCAGGGTTCACAAGAGTCCTAAAAGTAGGATTCCGCCGTGGCGATAATGCTGCAATTTCAAGAGTGGAGCTGTTGGTTAAAGCACCGAAAGTCGATAAGGGGTTAAAGAAAACAACGAAGAAGAAAGCCGCCGCTGACAAGAAATAACCTCCGATCCAAAGAAAATATCTTATACGGCCGTCCGACTGGGTGGCCGTTTTTTATTGAAAAATCGTTTGCCAATTTGATATCATTGTAGTATTATACTAATTCTTAAACGATACTATTATATTAGCCTGTTAACTGTATGGGCTGCAACGGATTTAAAAATATGACTATATGGACGGGAGTTTGTTTGGGAAAACATGCCCCAGCGAAAGGAGTCTGTTTTGTCGGAAGAGATAAAGGCTACACCAAAAAAGGGAATGTCCAGAGGATGTTTGATAGGTCTTATTGTTGTTGGCATTTTGGCTATAATTGTGATTGGCTCCGGTATCGTTTGCTATGTCTATCAGGACGAGCTTCTTGAGTTTGGACTTGAGAAAACTACCGATATGATCGCCTTGGAAATCAAGGCAAATCTGCCTGAAGAGTTTACCGAAGCGGAGATTGATGAACTTTTTGACAAACTCAGAAAAGCTGTTATTAATAAAGAAATCGATCCAACAAGAATTCAGAGTCTTGCAACTCAATTTCAGTCATATCTGGAGGATCAAAAAATTGATGTCGATGAGGCTCGCAAACTGATAGAGGAAATCAAAGAAACAATAGATTACTAATTGACGGTATTGCTCTAATGTAGTCTTGGTAACAATTTATAGGGCAATGTATTAAGGTGCATTGCTGAAGTAGCAGATTATGTATGATTTATTGATAATATTATTGGCCTATCTTCTTGGGTCGATACCATTTGGTCTGGTGATTGCCAGATTGTATGGTGTTTCTGATATTCGATTGGTCGGTTCAGGCAACATTGGAGCTACCAATGTTATGCGGTCGGTTGGCAAATTTCCTGCATTATTGGTAACAATTCTTGATATCGCGAAAGGCACGATAGCTGTGGTCATTGCAGGAATCTTTGGCGGTATGCTTCTGGGAGACATCGAATATTTAAAACTGGTGGCCGGATTTTTTGCTATTTTTGGTCATATCTTTCCGATATTTCTCAAATTCAAGGGCGGCAAAGGTATCAATACAGCTTTAGGTGTTTTTATTACATTGCTGACTCTGCCGATTTTTATTGCAATAGCTACTTTTATTATTACCGTGTCTATTAGCAGATTTGTTTCGCTTGGGTCGATTTTGGGTTCATTCTCACTTCCTGTCACCGTTTATATTACGACATTAATTGCTCCGGATAGATACCACCCGGTTTATTTACCGGTAACTATTATTTTTGCAGTTATTGCTATTTTTACTCATCGAACAAATATCAAACGCCTTCTAAAGGGTGATGAAAACAGATTTAGTTTCCATTCAGAATCAACTTCGGAGGTAAAGGATTGTGGTTGAAAAAATGGAAAAAAAAGAAAGAATTGCAATATTGGGAGCCGGCAGTTGGGGAATAGCAATTGCAAATTTGCTTTACCAAAATGATTATAAGGCAAGATTGTGGGAATTTAATCCCGATGATTACCAGATTTTATTGGAACACCGCACTCATCCCAAAAAACTTCCCGAGGCTCATATACCTGACGATATCCTCATTACAAATATACTTAATGAAGCAATTGCTGACGCTGAATATATTGTTTTGGCGGTTCCGTCACAGAATGTAAGAAATGTTTGTCTCCAATTGAAACCGATTTTGAAAGGCATGCCCAATTTTATTAATTTGGCCAAAGGGGTTGAGGTCGGATCACTTCTTAGGGTCTCAGAGATTGTTGGTGAGACGATACCTGATTTTGACCGGAATAGATTTGTCGTTTTATCCGGTCCCAGTCATGCCGAAGAGGTGACTAAAGATATGCCAACCAGTATTGTTGCCGCTTCGATAAATCCGGAGTTGGCCAAATCGGTCCAGAGGATATTTAGTAATAATACATTTAGGGTTTATCGTTCATCAGATCTCAATGGAGTGGAATTGGGCGGTTCGCTAAAAAATATTATCGCAATCGCGTCAGGAATATTGCATGGACTTGGTCTGGGAGATAATACTTCCGGTGCCCTAATTACCCGTGGTCTGGCCGAGATTACCAGACTTGGCGTAAAACTCGGAGCAGAAGCCGAAACTTTTGCAGGCTTATCAGGAATCGGTGATCTGATAGCTACCTGTTTGTCCAAACATTCCCGCAACCGCTATGTTGGTGAGCGGATTGGTCGGGGTGAAAAATTGCAGGAGATACTTGATAGTATGGTCATGGTGGCCGAGGGAGTGTACACCTGTCAGTCAGCTCAGGAATTATCAGAGAAATATCAGGTTGAGATGCCGATCACCAATGAAGTTTATAAGGTTCTGTTTAAGAATAAATCTCCCCAGGAGGCGATCACCGATTTGATGACCCGCTCATTAAAAAAAGAAATCTGGAATTAACAGTATTTGAGGAATATAGATGCCACGTCGAAAAATAATTACAGATGACAAACTGTACTATTCGATTAGCGAAGTTGCCCAAATAACCCGGCTGGAACCGTATGTTCTCCGTTTCTGGGAAAAAGAGTTTCCGATGCTCAAGCCAAAGAAAAATCGCGGCGGAAACCGGACCTATCAGAAGCAGGATATTGAGGTTGTCAATCGTATCAAACATCTTCTTTATAAAGAGAACTATACGATTGCAGGCGCTCGCAATCGTCTCAAAAGTATCAAACCAACGACAGAGAAAAAAGAGCTGGTTGCCTCGGCAAAGTTCCAAACAACGGTCGGCGAAATAAGGAAAGAGATTGAAAGCCTTCTAAAACTTTTCCCTTGCCTTTTCTAAGAGTTAAAGTAGATTAGGTTTACGTCGGGGCGTAGCGCAGTCAGGTTTAGCGCACTCGCTTGGGGTGTGAGAGGTCGGCAGTTCAACTCTGCTCGCCCCGACCATAATTTTTACGGTTTAAATGAATAATACCCCGGCAAAAATAATAATACTGATTCCCGCATATAATGCCGCTCAACAACTTGAGAAGCTAATAACACAAATAAAAGTTCTGGTTCCTGCAATTGATATTCTAATTATCAATGATGGTTCCGTCGACGAAACAGGTTTCATTATCAAAAGCCAAAATTGTATTGTACTGACTAATGAAACCAACCAGGGTAAAGGTTACTCGCTCAATCGCGGTTTTGTTTACGCCATAGATAAAGAGTATGATTATTTGATAACTATTGATGCCGACCTTCAGCATTGTCCTGAGGATATACCACGATTTATCAATGATACCGGGAAGGACCAAATCAGTATTGGAACCAGAGAGTTGTCTTTAAATAAAATGCCTTTATCCCGATGGCTGTCAAATAACCTGACTTCACTTATAGTTTCGATTTTTGGCGGCAAAGTCATCAGAGATTCACAATCCGGCTTCAGGATGTTTGATTTGAAAGTTTTAAAGGAAATGAAAGCCGAATCAAACAAATTCGACTTTGAGTCAGAACTTCTGTTTCAAACCGGCCTGTTTAATACTAAAATCAACGAAGTGCCAATCAGAACCATATATAATAATGAAAACTCGTCGATCAGTCATTTTGGCGACACTATTCGTTTTATCAAACAGATTTGGAAAAGAATTATGCTGTAGGAATTTCTGACAGAAAGATATAATATTAATTATGCTGATTTTATTGACCAATGATGATGGTATCCATGCCGAAGGAATGCTGGCAGCCGAAAAGGAACTCAAAAAGATAGGTCAAGTGCTCATGGTGGCACCTGACCGGGAGCAATCGGCTTCGAGTCACTCACTAACACTTGAGCGCCCACTGAGACTTCAAAAGGTAGGGGAGGAGCGTTACACCTGTGATGGCACCCCGACCGATTGTGTGATGATGGCAATACATGGTATCTTGGAACATCGACTACCTGATCTTCTTGTTTCAGGGATCAATCATGGAGCCAATATGGCGGAGGATGTGACCTATTCCGGTACTGTTGCCGCAGCTATCGAAGGATCGACGATGGGGGTTCCATCAATGGCTGTTTCCAATACCGATCCCGACAATAAAAAATCGTATCAAATAGCGGCCCGGTTTACCGCTCGTCTGGCCAATCGGTTTAAAGAACTTAATCTGCCTCCGAGAACATTTTTGAATATAAATTTTCCCAAACTTAAAGATGATCAGATTCCGGATTATAAATTTACCGGGCTTGGCCAACGGACCTATAAAGATATTATTATTAAAAAGACCGATCCGAGGGGCAAAGATTATTACTGGATCGCCGGTGAAGCGGTGTGGGAATCAATCAATGGCACCGATTATAAGGCAATTGATGACGGGTTTATATCTATTTCCGCATTAAAGATGAATTTTACCGATACCGAAACGATTGAGAAATTAAAAGATTTGAAGCTAAAATTATAAGATATTATAAGATATAGAGGATTTATATAAAGCGCTTGACTTGTTATGGCGATTATATATAATAGAGAAGTTTAGATCGGGGCGTAGCGCAGTTTGGTAGCGCACTTGGTTCGGGACTAAGGGGTCGCTGGTTCAAATCCAGTCGCCCCGATTTAAAATTGTTTTGATAATCAGGGGATTTTTATAATAGTAACTCAAGGAAATATTTATGGCTGATAATAAACCGCCCGTTATTGGTGTTATTGGCCCGGGGCGTTGTTCAGGGAAGGTCAAAAAGAACGCCGAGATAATCGGACAGGCGATTGCCGCGGCCGGTGCAACTCTTGTTTGCGGAGGACTTGGCGGCGTGATGGAAGCGGCAGCCAAAGGAGCCAAGGCGAAGGATGGGATCACCATCGGGATTATTCCGTCAGATCAAAAGGCAGATGCCAATAAATATATTGATATCGTTGTTCCCTCCGGGATCGGTGAGGCCCGCAATTTATTAATCATTCGGACCGCCGATGTTGTCATTGCACTGCCCGGGATGTTTGGTACTTTGTCCGAGATGGCTTTTTGTTTGAAAACCAAAACGCCGCTGGTGTCACTTCAGGCCTGGGATATTTCTGATAAAATAATTCGTGTCGATGACCCAATAGACGCTGTCAAAGAAGCTCTAAAACTGGCTGGCGATCAAAAATGAGTTTTATTCGCGCTTTTGTTAATGTCCGGGGAGTGGTGCAGGGTGTCGGTTTTCGCTATTGGTGCCAGAGAAAAGCTGCCGGGCTGGGTTTATGCGGATATGTTGGCAATCTCACCGACGGTACGGTCGAGGTTTCTTTTGAGGGCGACAGGAGTTTGGTTGAGGCATTTATTGCTGAACTTAAAATCGGCCCGACCTACTCTCATGTAACCGATTTAAAAATAGATTTTATCGATGAACCAAAAGGTTATGATGACTTTAGAATAGAAATTTTAGATAAATAGGAATAAAAAGATTAAGTATGGATGATTTAAAAAAAGCGATACGATCTATCCCTGATTTTCCAAAGAAGGGGATTGTTTTTCGTGATATCACAACTTTATTGGCAAATCCGGAAGCATTTGGCAAAACACTTGACCTGATGGAAACCTACTGCCGGGAACGAAAAGCCGACAAAATCGTAGCGATTGAATCGCGTGGATTTCTGTTTGGTGGAGCGCTGGCCAATCGTCTTGGTATCGGTCTGGTGATTGTTCGTAAACCGGGAAAACTGCCGGGAGAAACTATCAGTCAGGAATATGAACTGGAATATGGCACCGATAAAATCGAGATGCATACTGACTCAATTCAGAATGGCGATGCAGTTGTTGTTATAGATGATCTGGTTGCAACCGGCGGCACTCTTGAGGCTTCATGCAAGCTGATTGAAAAGGCGGGGGGGAAGATAGCCGGGATTTCGGTTTTGGTCGATCTCGCTTTTATTCCCTGGCGCGAAAAACTTAAAGGTTACGATATTCAGGCATTGGTAACATACGACTCTGAGTAGGAGGGCAGATCGAGACCCGAGTAGTTTCGACAATTGCAATAATTAATTGCTTAATAAATATGCGTCACTTTTTAATAGTAATATTAGTTTCAGTATTAATATGTTTTGGCTGTCAAAAACGGATTTCAATTGCTGAAGAGAACCCAAAACTTATTTCCATAGATATACCTGATACATTGAAACAGGGAATTATTCGTGAATATTATTGGACGGATCCTACTTCCTTGTCAAGAGTTGCGAAAACGGAATATTGTATTACTGATTCAACTAAAGTAATATTTCTTTTGAAAGATTGGTCTCATAGGACTTTAGATACAGTATTAAATGAAATTCAGACACAAGGAATCTATTCCTTTACATGGGATAATACGAAAAATAGAAAATCATGATTTTACACTATGTTATTACATTTTTGCGATTCCTTGGTAGAACAACGTGCGTTTTTGTTAAGGTAATTATTAGAATTAACGTTGGAGAAATTACGGGGATTGATTTCCTGAGTCCAGCATCTAAGGCTTGCAATTCCCGCTATTTTATATTATTAATTATACCCGATATTTAATGCTCCCGTAGCTCAGGGGATAGAGCACTGGTTTCCTAAACCGGGTGTCGCAGGTTCGATTCCTGCCGGGAGTATTTTTTTTGGAAAATATTGAATTTAGAGAGAACTATTAATGAATGAAGTAATTCAGCATTTTATAGATACCAAATCAATTGTGGTGGTTGGCGTTTCGGATAAAAAATTCGGTGGAGTTATTTATAAGACACTTAAGAAAAGGGGATACGATCTGTCTCCGGTTCATCCGACAAAAGAAAATTTTGACGGAGACAAATGTTTCACCAAACTCACTGAGTTATCGTCTAATGTTAGAACAGCCATAGTTGCTGTTTCACCGGAGGTGGCCAAAACTGTTGTAAATGATGCCATTGAGGCTGGGTTCAGCCACCTCTGGTTTCAGCAGGGTAAAGATTTCTCGGAATCAATAAAAATGGCTGAAAAGAATGGGATAAAGATTGTCAGCAATAAATGTATCCTGATGTATGCCGAACCGGTCACTGGAATTCACGCTTTCCACCGTTTTCTTGCCCGACTTTTCAAAATGGCCTAAAATTTCTCGAATCTTC
>JAUVBC010000349.1 GCA_030591405.1 Candidatus Zixiibacteriota bacterium | reverse complement strand
TATTATTAGTCTCCTTCAGTTTATCAAACAGTCAATCTTTTAAATATTATGTATGCCCGTAAATAACCGTGTGGGTACCGAAATCGGTGCAAACTAATATTAGCCTGTTTTTTTCAACGGTTAATACATATATAATATAGGCCGTTGAATCGATTATGTCAAATAAAATTTTGATTTAATTTAAAATAAGTGTACTATCGCCGATGATTAATACTAAACTCTCTTGACAATTTTCAAAATAAACTGCATATAACATTTTCTTTGGATAAAAAAGGAAATTCGACCAATATGAAAAGCAGATATTTTACATTTGAAAATATCCAAGATAAAGCAAAATCGATAAAAACTGAGGCTGAAAATTACTGTCCCCCAAACAATATTCATTTTATCCCGGAAAATGCCGCCCTGCTTGTTATTGATATGCAAAAAATCTTTCTTGAAGAAAAATATTCTACTTTTGTTCCCTCCGCCCCAGCTATTATGCCCGGTATCAGACAGTTGCATGCAAAATTTCATGAGTTGAAAAGACCGGTAATATTTACCAGACATGTCAATACAAAAGAAAATGCCGGAATGATGTCACGCTGGTGGAAAAGTTTTATAATGGAAGATTATAAATCGAGTCAGATTACCGACAAACTTGATTTATCTAAAAGCATTGTGGTAAAAAAACCACAGTATGACGCATTTATTGAATCAGATCTGGAGTCAATTTTAATAGATAACAATGTTTCTCAATTAGTTATCTGTGGGGTGATGACCCATCTTTGTTGCGAGACTACCGCCAGGTCAGCATTTATGAAAAGATTTGAGGTCTTTTTCACTGTCGATGGAACTGCCACATATAACGAGCAATTGCATCGAGGTGCAATTATTAATCTGGCTCATGGTTTTGCGAAACCGGTTTTGATCGATGAGATAATATCAGAGATGGATAATAGTAATGGCAGAAAATGAAATCATTATCATTGGTGCCGGCCCGGCCGGAATTGCGGCGGCGATTCAATTGAAGCGAAGCGGATTTAATCCGATAGTTTTTGAAAAAAAGAATATTGGCGGATTATTAAATAATGCCAATCTGGTAGAAAACTACCCAGGTTTCCCGGGTGGAATCACCGGCCCCGATCTGGTTATATTGTTTAAGGAGCAACTTGAATCTTTTGGGATTGATATAATATATGAACAGGTGCAATCGCTCGATTATGATAATGAACTGTTTACTGCTACGACCGAGTCAAATAAAATAGAGTCAAAAGCAGTAATAATAGCTTCCGGTACCAAGCCGAAATTATCAGACGGAATTACAATTCCCAGTAAAATAAAAAATAGAATATATTATGAGGTAGCCGATCTGCTCGAATTAGAAGAAAAAAATATTACAATCATCGGCGCCGGTGATGCCGCCTTTGATTATGCCCTAAATCTTGCCAGAAAAAACAGTATTACAATTCTGAATCGTAGCGATAATATTAAATGCCTGCCGTTGCTATATGAACGAGTCAAAGATAACAATTCAATTAAATATCTTTCTCAAATTCAGGTTTTTGAGATTGATGAAACCGCCACCAACAAATTGCTGTTAAAATGCCGAAATAATAACGAGGATATTGACATTATCTCCGATTGTGTTATTCTGGCTTTTGGACGTGAACTGCTGCTTGATTTTATGACAGAAAATCTATTGAAGCAAAAAGACGAATTGGAAAAGAAAGAACTGCTTCATTTTGTCGGCGATGTCAATGGTCGCCTCTATCGACAAACCTCGATTGCGGTTGGTGAAGGTGTCTTGGCAGCGATGAAAATTGCAGGAAAGAATCGGACTAAATAAGTATGAAAGTTATCTCCAGCGCCGGACAGGAAAATATCGCCACCGTATTTCTGGCTCAGATGCCGAATAATAATATCATCGAGTTTCTGGAATCGGTCCAACCTCCATATCCGCGTGAAAAGAAATGGGTCTTGATCGTTTCGACTCTTTTTGGATGCCCGGTCAAATGCCCGATCTGCGATGCCGGTGGATTTTATAAGGGCAAACTTTCCAAAGACGAAATTTTTGAGCAGATTGATTTTTTGGTAAAACGCCACTATCCAGATTTCTGCATCCCTGCGGATAAATTCAAGATTCAGTTTGCCCGGATGGGGGAACCATCGTTTAATATGGCGGTGCTCGATGTTCTCGAAGAACTTCCATCTCGTTATAACGCTCCCGGTCTGATGCCGTGCATTTCATCGGTTGCGCCATCGGTATCTGACAAATTTTTCGAACGGTTGCTTGATATCAAAGAAAGATTTTATCGCGGGAAATTTCAGCTTCAGTTCTCAATACATTCAACTGACAAAAATGAACGCGATTTTCTAATTCCTGTCAAAAAATGGTCGTTTGAAAAAATTGCCAAATATGGAGCGCGGTATTTTAAAAATGGCGACAGAAAAATAACGCTCAATTTTGCACCATCGGAAAAATCAATTATTGATGTCAATGTTCTCAAAAACCATTTTGATCCGGATATCTTTTTTATCAAAATAACTCCGCTTAATCCGACCTATCGGGCAGAAAAAAGCGGACTATCTACTTATATAAATCCCAACCAAAAAGATTCCAAATATGATTTAATTGAATCTCTTCGGGGTGGAGGGTATGAGGTTCTTCTTAGTATC
>JAUVBC010000324.1 GCA_030591405.1 Candidatus Zixiibacteriota bacterium | reverse complement strand
CCGAAGCCGAATTCAGATACACCATACCGGCCTTTTTGGAAGTGAGCGGAAACAGTTTTCTAACCTCCTGAAATTTTTTATCAATCGCCGAAGTCATAATAATTACTTTCTTTTTATAATGAATAGAGGTAGCCGATTATAACCATCGAGCCGATCACCTTAAAAAACATTCCAACCAGCAAATATAAAAAGTAGACCGCCGGGATTTTTATTCGAAACATTATTATGGTGGCAACCGGGATAATTCCGAACAGGAACAGATACAATCCGACCGATATCCCGCCACGCAGTCCAGAAAATGGAAGAACAGTATAAAACCAGCCGTAGATTATAGCCGGTAACAGTACAAAAAATATAAATTCAATCACAAAATTAGAAACAAACCAGGCCGGGTTTCTTTCTTCGATCAGGTCCTTGGGAAAACCTTTTAATGTAGGGACAAATTTTTCAAGCTTGTTCCAGATAAGATTTATAAAAATCAGGTAAATGGCGCCGACTGCAATGCAATAGCCCAGTAGTTTAAAACTAACTATCATAACCACCCCTCTTTAAAATACCATTTGGCCGTTTCAACCGAGCCTGCCTGAAAAGATATCTCAGATTCAAAGCCAAGCTCATTTTTGGCCTTTTCTGTTGAAACTTCCCAGTTGCCGAGAATCTCTTTCGCTTTTTCGACCGTGAACATCGGCGGTTTCCCGAAAGCTTTCATCACTGACGATGAGATACTGGCAATAACTTTGAGTAAAGCGCCCGGAACATATAGCGGTATTCCTTTTTTGTTGACCGCTTGCTGAATTGATTTTATCAACTCTTTGTATCCATGACTTTTTGATTCGGCAATAAAATATATCGAACCTGATTTTGTTTCAGGCTGCAGTGCTTTTGATATGCCGAGACAAAGATCATCAACATGAACCAATTGTAACCGTCGCTGCAGATCACCGAGATACGGTTTGATATGAAAATTAATTATCTGAAAAAATGCCATCATCTCTTTGTCACCGGGGCCATAAACGCCGGGTGGACGGATAATAGTAACATTGATTCTATCTTTTAAAGCGAGAACCGCTTCCTCACCGGCCAGTTTGGAGCGGCCATAAGCAGTCAATGGATGCGGTGTATCCTCTTCGGTCAGCGGTTTACCTTTTTCCGATGGGCCAACTGCTGCCAGTGACGATATTAATACAAATTTTTTCAGCCTTTTGTTTTGAAGAGAGGTCTCGGCAATATTTTTTGCTCCAAAATGATTCACCTTAAAAAACAGATCGGGATTCTTGGCCTTAACAATCCCGGCGTTATGAATAATATAATCAACATCTTTGAGCATCGCCGGCAGAGTTTCCCGGCAGCAAACATCGCCGTATCGAAACTCCAGATCAAGACCGGTTAACAATTCACGATTGCAGTTTTCGCGAACTCCGGCGATAACATGATAGCCATCATTCAACAATTTCCGGCAGAGCCTGCTCCCGACAAAACCATTGGCCCCGGTTATTAAAACAGTCTGTTTTAGATTTTTTTTCATCGGACAAATTTAAATGATTGAAAAGCTTATATCAAGTCAATTTGAAAACGATTTATATTTGATATTTTCCTACCAATGATTATTTTCTATTATCAAGCAATTATCGATAAAGATAAAATGCCATGGAACAACTAAAATACAGATGCTGGGAAATTGAATACAATCAGGAAGCAAATAGACGGATATATGGGAAACTAGAAATTGGTGCCGGAGTTAGCTGCGATTGTTCCTATTGCAGGAATTTTGCTTTGTCAAGAGAAGAGGTCTATCCTAAAGAAGTTTTGGGCTTACTATCTAAGTTGGGGATAGATTATAGAAAAGACGCCGAAGTTTGGGATGTTCCATCAGATGAAGAAGGTATAAGAATTATTGGCGGTTGGTTTCATTGTGTTGGCAATGTTTTATCAGGCCAAAATCTGGATTCTGTTCAAATTATTAAACCAAAATGGTACCAAATTTTTTCAAATGAGGTTAAAATAGTAAATGACCATTATGAAAATATTGATGATTTATTCTCTATTCACCTCGGAAAAAATGATACCCCACTGAAAACGCAATTTCAAGATCAACCAATTATACAAATTGCTTTTCAAACAAAAATCCCATGGCTATTGGATGAACCGCCCGAACCTGGCCCGAATCCATAATAAGATTTATTAAAACAGAACTTATCGATCAAAAAATGTCGGCGGAGAAACGATAGATCTCGGCGATTTTATCCTTGTAACTATTTTTGGAAAGTCCCGCTTTCAAACAGGTCTGCTCAAGAAATGTTGTTCTGTCCCATCCCAACTCAGAAGCGACCTGCGGCAACAGTAATCCAGAATGAAAATCGAGGCGAATCATCAGACCGTCGCGGCCGACTTCGATCTCATTCAAATCATGAACCTTGGTCAGTTGTGACAAAACTGAAATCTCAATATCGATACTTGCAAATTCTTCTTTGGTCATAGGTGCAAAGCGCGGATCATCAAAAGCTGCCGCCATAGCCATTTCGCGAACCGCCTCGTAAATAGGTTTAACCGCTCTAATCAGTCCAATACAGCCGCGCAGTTGGCCATTGATCTTGATCGTGACAAAAGCGCCCCGTTTTTCGTTCAGGATTTTTCCAGACGGAATATCATCGGGGAGTTTTGTGCCGTTCAGTTTAGCCTTGATAGTTTCTATAACCTGACCAAGCAGATACGCCTTGTCATCTTTAGATAATTCATGTCTCGCCATTGCCGCCCTGGCACCGATAGCTGCATCAGAGAGCGGAGCCTCTTTGCTCGAGGTCACGATTGCCGACAGATACCCAACCACTTCGGAAAAATCGCCGGTAGATTCGCCAGAGGTTGAATAACCGGTAATATGTACTTTATCACCGCCAAGTCTTTTCGACGCAAATAGCGCCGCCGCCACCGGTCCGCCGCCACACGCCTCGCCCTTACCGGATGAAAGAACATTAAGCAGTTTGCTGGAATTATATTCTTCAATTGCGGTTTGGATATTTTTATCAAGACGGTTAGCTTCTTT
>JAUVBC010000095.1 GCA_030591405.1 Candidatus Zixiibacteriota bacterium | reverse complement strand
TGGGATAAATTGCGCCGCGTGCAAAACCAATGAACATGAAACAGCACTATTAGTATCGACACCAAAGCGGCTCAGCGTAAAAACAACACCGGCATGATAAACTCCGATAAAGCCGGGTGACGATGGAATCAAAATCGAAATCGAAACTACCACCAATAGTACGTATGAAGCATAAATCGGCAGATCAAAACCGAACACATAAAATATAAATATATTGGAAATACCCATACAGAGCCAGATTAACATCGTATGTCCCGAAACCCACAACGTCTCTTTCCAGTTTTTTAAAAACAACAATCCTTTGGAGAACTTCATCACCGTCAGTTTAATCTTACTCTTAATAGCATCCGGCAAAAAAAACAGATATTTTGTCATTAACCGCGCTGAACCTTCCGGTTTCAGAACAATAAGAATTGCGAAAATTAATCCCGCCACCGCAATACCCAGAGATATCAAGGCACCCAGTTTGTAATTGGCATCCTGCATCAATTTAATTGGAAATACCCCCAAAATTACAACAAGTATTATCAATAATGCCAGAAGATCAAACACCAACCGCTCGACAAAAATAGTCGCCAATGAAGCAGATTTAGTAATACGATTATCCTGTTTCGACAATGAATAGGCGCGGACAAATTCCCCAAGTCGGAGCGGTAGAATATTATTCGCCATAAACCCGACACAGGTGGCGGCCAATAATGTTTTGTATTTTACTGTTGCAATCGGTCTGAGCATAAATTTCCAGCGCAACGCTCTTTGAAACATCGCCAATATCACAAATAATATATTCGGAATCAGCCAGATATAATTGGCATTTTTTAAGGCGGTGATTAGTTCGTTAATATCAACACTGCGCAGAATTATAAAAAGAAACAGAGCCGATATCGCCAGCCCCAATAAAAATGATATAAGTTTCTTTTTCGGCATAACTATTTATTCCCAGCGGTAACCGATTCCAACAGCTCGAGAAATGAATCGGCGGCATCGTCCCAACTAAATTTCTTGGCCCAGCGCCGCCCACCCTCTTCAAGATCGGTTCGAATATTATCATTCATTAATATTTTTTTTAGTTTTTCAGCCAACTGATCAATATCACCATACTCATATAAAAATCCGGTTTCGCCGTCTTTGACCGAATCGCGAAGTCCCGGCGAATTGGCCGCAATAACTGCTGTTCCGCAGGCATTTGCTTCAATATTAGTCAGACCCCAACCTTCTTTCAACGAAGGGTACACAGCAACATGACTTCTGCGAAGATACTCTACTTTTTTCTCTTCTGAAACATACCCGGCAAAATTGACTTTGTCACCAAGCTTTAATTTAACCGTCAATTCCTTAAGTTGCTCAAGGTAATCACCGCTGCCGACAATATTTAGCTGCGCATCAGGAATAATTTTTAAAACCTTATCAAAAGCATAAATCAAATGATCTATCGACTTATATTTTTTGATCCGTCCCAGATATAGAATAGTTGGCTTTTCGTATTTATCGATAGCGTTGTCAAAACTATATACCGCATTATCAATTCCGCAATGAATCACCGAAACATCATCAGATGGGATACCTTTTTGTACCATATCACCAGCGGTCGATTCGGATATCACATTAAATTTACGACCGCGATACACCGGGACCAATGGTTTCTCCGAAATATAAATATAAAGACCTAATAAAAAATTAATCTCTTTAAAAACCGACGTCGAAAACAGATGTGGGATCACTACCAGCGTTGGAATATTTAAATAGAAAGGTGTATAAAACGGGATTTTGTTTATATCCTCTAAGAGAATATCATAATTTCCGTTCTTCACTAATTTCCTAAGATAAAAAGGGGCTATCAAATTAAAATTAAATCTATTACCCCGGCGAATGATTTCAATTCCCTCAATATTTTCTTCCGGTATGGAACCATTATACCCTGAACAAAAGAGCGTGACCTTGTGTCCCTTGCTGACAATACGCCTTAGTAACTCCTCCAGATGAACCTCTGCGCCGCCGGCCAAAGGATTGGAAATATCCTGCCAGTTCAGGGCGAGTATATTCATTTATCATTGCCCCCCGGCGGTATCAACGGAAATCTCGAATTTTTCCACCTCGGCTATCGCCTGTTTGACATCTTTGTCATCAGGGTGGCTAACCAGCCAAATCGAAAGAATTTCTTTCAACTTAGTAATATTTTTTTGTTGGTAATACGTTCCCGCCAGCGTGCGAAAACCTTCCTGATAATCGGGGTATCTACTAAAAACCATTTCTAAAACACGCACCACCTCATCCATGTTGTCCTGCGAACGGGCAGAATACGCCCACTGCATATACAGTTCGGCTTTATTATCAGTTTTTGCCTGTCCAATAAATGTTTCCAGCGTATCAAACTTTCCCTGATCGGCCAGAAGTTGAGTACCATAACCATAAAGATCATGGCTTTCCGGTAGAACTGTCAGGCCGTTTTTGATACGGTCGAAGGCATCTGAGATTTCGCCCACCCTTCTCAAGGTATCAGCCATCCATAAAATCCCCTGAGAATAATTATTGACTATTCGCCTCGTTGCTTCATCCTTATAAATAGTCGTATCGGCGATTCCTCGGTATTCGTATTCTTCTTCATACATCCGGCGAGATTTTTCATAGTCGATCTGATTAAGCGCTTTAAAAGGAGTATATTGATAAACCATTCCTTCAAGAATCAATACACTATCCATCGGTTTTCCCATAAATTTTCTATTACTGCTCGGTGTTGTAACCGAAATATGAACCGGACGCCTGTTTTGATTTTGCTTGATTATTTCATCTATGACCTGATCCTGCAGCCGATACACAGTTCCGTCTTGTGCCTGATACGGTCTGAGACGATCGATCTCGGCATCGCTCCAACCGATCGGAACTCCATGGTATTTCTTCAATTGTTTAATATACCAGGGAGCATTTGCCAGCGAAAGATTAACCGTTTTTACATCTTTTCTGATTCCGTACACTTCTTGAATACACCAGACCGGAAAGGTATCATTATCTCCATTAGTAATGAAGATTGCATCTTTTTCGCACGGTTTCAAAAGATTGTGAGCATAATCATACGCCATATAATTTCGGGATCGATCATTTATAAAATAATTGGCGCTCAGCGGAGCTATCGGCATCAAGACCAAAAGCGAGCTTAATCCAAAAGCTGCCTTTTGTATTGTCGGTGCATAATTTTTAAAACTGTCTTTTAACAAAGCCATCAAACCGGCAATGCCAAGACCGATTGCCATTCCAAAAAAGATGAATCCGGCCGTATAAAAATAATCCCGATCCCTGACCTCAAGATAACCCTGACCGGTCATGGGATGTTGCCGCGTACCATCGGCAAAATTCATATACAATACAATTCCAAGAGTACATATTACGGTCATCACTAAAAATGGCAGACCTATAGACGGCTTTCTTCGTATTGTTTCCCAGATACCAAAAAGACCCAGAATAAACGCTATAAAAAATCGTGATCCGTTAAAACCGAACTGTTCCTTAAAAAATTGCCAGAAACCCATCCGACGATAATCGCCGAATTGATTCTCCCATTCGCCCCGCCTTTTGAACATCCGTGACGTCATCGTTTCGGAACCATACTGCTTACGTTCCAGATAACCTACCATAGCCGTCATAGATTCCGAGGGGTTATTTTGGTCAATCGATGGATTTAGCGCCGACCTGATCGGAATATACCCATGCACCGAATAACCAATGACAGCCAGCAGAATAATCGCCAGAGCTGTTTTCCAACTCTTATCTTTCAGGAAATATCCCAGCCCGATTATTGCCACAGCACCAACGCAAAGACCATAAACAAACGGCCAGAACCCCAGCATTATCATAGAAATCGATCCAAGGGCAACAACTATTGACCAGTTCAGATATCTCCACAAAAAGCCGAATAAAGCTATTACTGATATTACCGTTAGTGTCTTAAAGGCGATGTATGGATCAAAAGCCCCGAAAAATTCACCCAATCCGATTAACAGTACCGGTGCAAAAGAATAAATCGCAACAATTAATTGTTGTTCGGATTCGGCTTTCGAACTGTTTTTGTCCTTAAATCTTTGTAAAAGCAGATAGATTCCCCAAATTAGCAGGCCGGCCAATCCTATCCATCCGATTTGCATTTCTCCCATCGCTTTGACATTTGAAGATAGCCCGGAACCGCCGAAACGCTGCATCAGATTATCTATTAGAATAAAATAAAATGGATACAGTGCAATCAGATAAAGCCCTAAAGAGATAGCCGCCGCCTTGGTTACTTTGCCACACTGGAGCAAATGAAACAGAAAAACGATAAACAGAATTAAAACTGTCAGATAAAACGGAACCTCATCCGGCTTCGATGATAATCTGAAGATAAAATACAGTTCCACCAGAAAAAATGTTGAAACTATCATCCAGTGTCGATTGGTGGCATCTTTTTTCAGAATAAAATATAAACCGATAGCAGGTACGATAGCAAAAAGGGTCAAATGAATTCCCACACCCAAAATAGCCAAAAACAGCGCCAGAAGCATCGCCCGTGAACCGGACATTCCGCCCTGATTATCAAAATACTTCAAAGCCAGCCAGTAAATCGCCAGCATGAGAGCCATAGTCGGCGCATAAACTTCAGCTTCGACAGAATTGGCCCAGTTAGTACTGGAGAAGGCAACAAACAATGCCCCGGTAAAACCGCCAATATAAATAATAATCCGATTGTATATATCTTTGGTGTTCTCAAACCAAAAGCGAATCAGACGGACTATTATCAAATAGGCGAAGGTTGCCGTAAATGCCGAAGTCAGAATCGATAACAGATTAATTCTGACGGCGACATCGGTTGCTATTGGGAGTATTGCAAAAAATCGTCCAATAAGAATGTATAGCGGCGATCCGGGCGGGTGAGCAATTCCCAGCTTATAAGAGCAGGCGACAAACTCTCCACAGTCCCAGAATGAGAATGTCGGCGCCATGGTCATATAATAAACTACAAATGAAATGGCAAAAACCACTGAGGCGATTATTGCATTTATTCTATCGAATTTCACGATGTTGTTATCGGGCAAATTAACTATATTCAATCTTTCCTCGAGCTCTATATCAGGTTGCAAACTTATTATACTAAACCGCTTTGCAATATAGCCATTTTTTTAAGATTGTCCAGCAGGAATTATAGACTAATATTTTGGTGCCCTATTGACAATAATGAGAAATATGCTATAATTTAAATCATCTAAAGTGTTGGCCCGCTTGCCAATTTAATAATATTACGCGATTACTACTGCTTTGACACCAACCATTCAGTTCACGAGGTAATGAATGGACGAGAAAAGAAAAAACGAAAGACAAAATCCGTTTTATTTCCTGCGTGCTTTCGATATTTCTAATCGTCAAATAAACGGAAGGGTCGTTAATCTTAATTGTGACGGCATGACTCTTCATTGCGAAGACCCTATTGCCAAAGACAGACTATGCAAATTCAAATTGGCTCTACCGGAAACAATCTACGACCGCAAACATATGACTCTGATTGCCAAATCGGTCTGGTGCAAGGAAGACGATGATCCCGGATACTATCGCTGCGGCTTTCACTTTGAAGAATTGTCAAAGAAGAACCTCGAAACGATCAACAAACTCTGCGAATCAGATAGATAATTAGATGATAATTGGAACGGGGATATAACAATTCATAATATATCTGGTGGGAAAGAATTCTTTCTTGATATTGGTAATGTTCCGCCGCCAAATAAATTTACGACCTTTATGTATTTAAAAATTTCATCAGATGGCCTTGGTATTCAAGAACCATCATCTCTTTGATTTATTAAACCTGATGGAAAAAATTATGCTGAAATAAATATATGACGGAAACCATGTTCCTCCTGACAGTCTCATTTCGGACGCCGTAATCAATACAGCCGAACTGGGATGTTTTGTGGTGATGTTGTCGATGATAATGTAATCAATATCCTTGATGTGGTTTATCTGATAAATTACAAATACAAAGGTGGACAGGCGCCGATCTGTTTTATTCCTTAGCCAAACTTGACCTACCAAATCTAAACCGTATATGGCAACCGATATTCAGGCGACCATCCAGAATCTGTTTGAATCATAATTATTCCGAATAAATATTGAAAATTTGTCTGTGGGGGCTGAAAAACCCTTGTTTATTCTTCTTATGATGTTTATTATTTGCATCTGTTTTTAAGGAATAGTCAGAAGCGCAGCGCTCCTGATTTACAAGGCTGGGAAGAAAACGGATTTATTGATATGTTGGCGTTGCTTTGGAGGTTAAAATGACAATGCAAGAGAAGGAGGCTGATCAGACGATGGAAACAGTTACTAACATTCGGGACAACACTGCAAATCCAGCACCTCTGGGGCTTCTTGGCTTCGGAATGACAACGGTGCTTCTGAATCTTCACAATGCTGGTTTTTTTGGACTTGATTCTATGATACTCGGTATGGGGATATTTTACGGGGGCATTGCACAAATTATCGCCGGCATAATGGAATGGAAGAAAAATAATACTTTTGGCACGGTCGCGTTTACGTCTTATGGTCTTTTCTGGCTGACCCTTGTTGCACTCATAGTTCTACCCAAAATGGGGTGGGCTGATGAACCGACAAAAGGAGCTATGGCGGCCTATCTGTTCATGTGGGGTTTGTTTACCTTCTTCATGTTTATTGGGACCTTGAAAATTAACCGTGCTCTTCAGGTTGTGTTCGCCTCTTTAACAATCTTATTTTGGCTTCTATCTCTTGGTGATGCACTCGGCAGTGTTTTCATAACCCGTATCGCTGGCTATGAAGGAATCTTTTGCGGCTGCGCAGCCATATATGCCGCCGTAGCACAGGTACTAAATGAGGTCTATGGAAAAACAGTCCTTCCATTGGGTACATTAAAAGCAAATTGATTTAGTGTACAAAATTGTAACCCACCCAACGGGTGGGCATATTATGTGATGTCGGGTCGCCGCACCCGACATAAGACGGTCAGGTACGGCGACCTGACCGCACAATTATGGGGTTATATCTGCGCCGTCTTAGAACCCCTTCCTGACGGAATCTCCAAAATGGATTTCCTCTTGCGGCGGACAAGTGTTTCGTCATATTTTTATTTTCTCGTAGGTCGAAATCCCGCAGGGTTTCGACAATTTTACTACAAAACTTTGTACCGCGAGTCTTTTATGAGGACAAAAATCCGATATAAGTGATTTCACCACTTTCCGTTACAGCAAAATGGGTTCGCTTTTCCGTTTTTATGTTTTTTCCGCAAAACCTGCCCTTTTTTGCGTTCCGTCAGGTCTTGAGCCCGCCGGGGCGGGCTTGTGACCTGATGGCAAACAAAGAGTGTCGGGTCACACTTCCGCTTTGCGAAACCAAGACCCAGCACAACAAATATAATTCTGTATAATTTTTCATATACAGATAGGTGCGGTTTGAATCAGGTGTGATTTGATGGGGAAATTGTATTAAAATTATTTTTCCACAGCAAGCTGTGGGCCACCTGGCCCATTTTTATTCCTATAGCTTCCTTATTCCAGATTGAATTGCCTGATAAGTTGCATTGGAATCAGGTAATAAATCCCACAAATTCCATACAATATCTCTAAGACCATCTGAATTCTTATCCTCAATATGATTTGAACCTATCAATAGGAGTCTATTGGCTTCTTTTTGATTCTTCATGGTTAATTTAATACTTTCAAAATAATAAAATGCATCAACAAGAAACTTTGGATCATTCATTCTTAAATGCCATCTTATTTTATCGGATTCATCAATACATTTTTTGAAGCCCGGGATATTATCATCCTCATGA
>JAUVBC010000348.1 GCA_030591405.1 Candidatus Zixiibacteriota bacterium | reverse complement strand
CAAATCCCCCCTATCGCAGAAATACTGAATTTTTAGGAGACTGATAAAATGAAATCTGAAATTAAATCTTCCGACGGACTTGCGAGAGTAATAGAAGTTGAAGTCGATGTTGCCACGGTTGACGCTGCCTATGCAACCGCTTATAAAAAATATACCAAAGAGTCCAAACTAAAAGGGTTTCGGCCCGGTAAAGCGCCGCTAAATGTCATTAAAACGACTTTCGGCGATGATATCAAAGAAGATGTGGTCGAAGAGTTAGTGAAATCCTCATACCCTGAAGTGATAAAAGAACATGAGCTCAAAGTCGCTTCATACCCCGACGTTTCCGGATATGAGCTAAAAGAAGGCGCCCCGCTTGTTTACACCGCCAAAGTCGAAGTAATGCCTGAGATTGAAAAAATCGATTATGAAGGTTTGACTCTTCCCGAGACTGACACCGAAGTGCGCGATTCCGAAGTTGATACTGTGGTAGATTTTTTAAGGAAAAAACATGCCGAAGTCAGACCGGTCGAACGGGCTATTGAAAAAGAAGATGTAATAAAGATAGATATAGAAAAAACTGCCGATGATGACAAGGTCCTTGATGCTGATAAATTTGATGATGTCGAAATCGATCTCTCCTCAGCTTTGACTGTAGCTGAGTTTAAAGAGCACCTACCGGGACTCAAAGTCGGCGAGGAAAAAGAGGTCGAGGTCAAATATCCTGAAGACTACAACAATAAAGTGCTCGCTGGTAAAGCCGTCAAGTATCTCTGCAAGGTAAAAGAGGTCAAGGAACGGATTCTTCCAGAGTTAACCGATGCTTTTGCGGCAACGGTTGATGAAAATATTGCCACCATGCTGGAATTAAAATTGAAGATCCGTAAAGATCTCGGTAAACAGAAAACAATGGATCAGGAAAAATATAAATCAAACGAGGTTCAGCGGCAATTTCTTGATAAAAACCAATTTGATGTCCCCAACAGTATGATTGAGAACTATCTCGACAGCATGATGGAAGAGTTTAAGAAACAAAAACAGGAAATTAACGAAAACAGCCGGGAACAGCATCGCCCGATGGCAGTTAATGGCATCCGCTGGTCGCTTTTAACAAATAAGATCATGACCGATGAAAAGATTGAAGTTTTGCCGGAGGATACCGAAAAATGGATTAAGCGGTTCGCCGACAATTATAATATGGATATGGAAAAGGCCAAAGAGGTCTTATCCGGAACCGGGCGAATCCAGGAGTTACGGAATTCGATTCTGGATGAAAAATTAATTGAATTTCTGCTTTCCAAGGTAACGTATATACCGGAAAAGGACTGGTCACCGGAAAGCGGAGTCACGGAGGATAAATAATGACAATGATTCCTTTTGTAATTGAGCAGACCGGCCGCGGCGAGCGCTCTTATGATATTTACTCGCGGCTTCTTAAAGACAGGATAATATTTATCGGTTCACCGATAGATGATAATCTGGCAAATACTGTTATTGCCCAGCTTCTTTTTCTTGAGGCCGATGACGCCGAAAAGGATGTTTTTATTTATATTAATTCGCCGGGTGGGTCGGTTACAGCCGGAATGGCGATCTACGACACCATGCAGTTCATCAAACCGAATATCGCCACCACCTGCATGGGTATGGCCGCATCAATGGGTGCCTTTCTTCTTACTGCCGGAACCAAAGGCAAAAGAGCGGCGCTTCCAAATTCCCGGATAATGATTCATCAGCCGATGGCCGGAACGCAGGGACAGGTTTCCGATATCGAGATAATGACCAAAGAATTTACACATACCAAAAAACGTCTCAATGACCTGTTGGTTTATCACACCGGTCAACCGCTCGAAAGAATTGAAAAAGATACCGACCGTAACTACTTTATGTCAGCCGGCGAAGCTGCTGATTACGGTTTAATTGATAAAATCTACGAGTTTAAACACCAGGAAAAAAAATAGAGACTGATTTCCAGTGACGGATAACAAAAAAAAATCATCGGATGATAACGGCGGCTCCAAGAGCCATCGTTGTAATTTCTGCGGCAAACCGGCCGCAAAAGTTGAACGGCTTTTTGCCGGATTTGAGGCTTTTATCTGCAACGAGTGTATTCTGCTCTGCAATGAGATCCTTGAGACTGCCCCGGAACCGGGCGACGAAAAAGAAACATTTGAACTTCCCAAACCGGCCGAAATAAAGGCATTTCTTGACCAATATGTTATTGGGCAGGAAGAGGCGAAACGAAATGTTTCAGTTGCGGTTTATAATCATTACAAACGAATCAACGTTTTATCCGAGGCCAAAAATAAAGACGGCTCCGATGATGTCGAACTGGAGAAATCAAATATCCTTCTCGCTGGTCCGACCGGAACCGGAAAAACCCTGATCGCCAGAACGCTGGCGAAATTCCTGAAGGTTCCGTTTTGTATTGCCGACGCCACCGTTTTAACCGAGGCTGGATATGTCGGCGAGGATGTGGAAAATATTCTGGTAAGGCTGTATCAGGCTGCGAATTTTAATCAGGCCCGCACCGAACGGGGAATTATCTATATCGATGAACTCGACAAAATCTCCCGCACCGATGGTAACCCATCGATCACCCGCGATGTTTCAGGTGAAGGTGTTCAGCAGGGACTTCTGAAAATTCTGGAAGGATCGATTTCAAATATCCCGCCTAAGGGGGGACGGAAACATCCAGAACAGTCGTTTGTCCCGATTGATACTTCGAATATTCTATTTATCT
>JAUVBC010000216.1 GCA_030591405.1 Candidatus Zixiibacteriota bacterium | reverse complement strand
TTCCTGCGGAATGACTTCTTCAACACCTTTGATATTTTCAACGATTATTTTTCTCTGCTTATATGATAAAAAGGGAAGACGTTTATAGCTTGCAATCGCCTTATCGGTTAAAAGCCCCAGTGTAACCTCGCCATATTCCTTTGCTTTTTTTATTATATTCAAATGTCCCGGATGAATCAGATCGGCGCTCATTGCTACATATACTTTTGCTTTTTTCATCTCAAAATTACCGCTTATCCGGAAAAAGTTTTTTGAAAAATAATTTTATCTTATACCAAAATATCTTAACACCAACCGCCGCACCCAATAAGGCCGCCATCAGCAGTTGAAATAGATAAGTTCCGGTGCCGGGGTCCAGATAAGCATAAGCGTGGCGTGGAAAACTTAAATCGATAATGGCCAATAAGGCCAGAATAGACATTATACGGTAATAGCGAAAATTCATTTATTGATCCTCAGACTAAGCCATTTTCAAGTAAGCCGGTTTATTTTCTTTTAACGAAAATCATAATAATGATATGTGACACAAATGTCACCTAAATTATGAAAATTTCAAAGATATTTGATTTTAGAATAGAATTTATTTTAGATCGATAGCAGAATTGTTAGCGATTTATGGTAATAAATTAACAGCGGATTAATCACTTCAAAGTAATTAATCAGCCAGAAAAATTCTCTATTCAAAATGCGAATATTAGAACCAGCGCAATTTATCCAATTCCGGGATTTCGTCTTTTAGTTCATCGGCAAGATCCTCAATTTCATACGCAATATGTTCAAGCGCCTCCGCTTCTTTTTCAAGCAATGAGGCTTTATATTCGATCCCTTTTGTTTTTCGTTCCATATCTCTTTCAAGATCATCTGAATCGTAACCGGGAAGAATCAATTTAAAAATACCACCGATGGCACTCAAACCTATCTTGGCGCCTTCAATGCCGATTGCAGCACCCTTGGCACCAATAACCGCAGCGTATTTTTTTAGTTCTTTGGCAGAACCATAAAATTCCTCAATTAATCTCTTTTGCTCATCATTAGTCTTAATCTGCTTGCCATTGACATATAATTCATAATTTTCGGTTATTCTGATCTCACCGGCTCTCCGGCCGGAATGAGTAATGTAAATTTCATCATCCTCAATATCGATGTCCATATTATTGCAGTGTCCGAAATTATTGAAATCACCATAATGAATGACATGACGGTTATTATCATCAAAATCGAAGTCAAAATCAAAATCATAGTCGTAATCATGATCAAATTTATCATAATTATATTTATATCGATTCTTGGCATTACGATATTTGCTCAATCTGCCAAGTTCATTATCTAATTCATCCAGTTCTAAATCCAAGTCGTCCAATTCGTCGTCCAGATCGTCAAGCTCATCAAGAGCATCAAGGGCTTCTAATGCTTTCAAAGACTCAAAGCCATGAAATGAGTGGCGGTAGTTATTAGAATAATTATAAAAGCTTCGGCTGTCTCCTGTGCCCTTAAATACAGTGCTGGTGTTGTCACCATCGGCCCATGAAATGGTAGTAAATCCGAAAATTAGCAACGTTGAAAATAATATTATTATAGCTTTTTTCATCTTACCCTCTCCTTGGTCATATTAATCTTATAGTGTAATAGACGTAAAACCTGACCAAAGGTTTCACCTGAAATTATTATTAACCAAATTTATCGCATTAAATTAACTCGATTTTTAAGTTGCCAATATTGTGGGCGGCAGACGCCTCGTCTGCCCCAGAGTAACTATCCCCAATACAAAATCGCTACAACATCACCGTTGTTTTATTCGCCGTAACTTAATTATGAGGCCAATAATACAAAAACAGAATTTACAATTTTACTACACATTTCTCGGCCAAAAAACCTGTTTTGGCAAAACGAACCCATTTTTGCTGTAATAATATGAAACAGTATAACTTACAAGGAAATATTTGTCGAAACCCCTATGGTTTCGACAATTAATTAACAAAAATATGCCGAAACACTTGCCCTTCAAAGGAGGAACCCCATTTAAATTATACCGCCAGGAATCGGTTCCTAACAGCACGGCCAATGTTTTGATATAATTGAAAAATTGAATACAAAAGATTTCTGTTTCAAAGGCCAGATTGGCTCTATTGATGCCGCCACTTATGAATACAATATAATCAACACAATAGAGAAAATCGACCTGCTTTGAGATGTGTGCGGCAGATAGCCAAAAGAATCCACATCTGCCCGAAAAATTCTATCAAATTATTATCTTGGCGAACCGTAATAAATTTAATAGATTTTCCAAAATTGGAAATTATAAAATGGACTAAAATATTATGAATGAAAATGAAAATATAACTTCAGATTTTATTAGGGACATAATATCCGAAGATGTAAAAAAAGGCAAAAACGAAAGCCGTGTTCACACCCGTTTTCCACCGGAACCGAATGGCTACCTTCATATCGGTCATGCCAAATCGATTTGTTTGAATTTTGGCGTCGCCAAACAGTTTGACGGAAAATGTAATCTTCGTTTCGATGACACCAATCCGAGCCGTGAAGAGGTCGAGTATGTCGATTCTATCAAAGAAGATATAAAATGGCTTGGTTGGGATTGGGAAGATCGTCTCTTTTTTGCCTCTGATTATTTTGAGACACTATTCGAATATGCCATTAAGCTAATAAAAAACGGCAAAGCTTATGTCGATGATTTAAATGCCGAACAGATACGGGAGTATCGCGGCACTTTGACCGAACCAGGCAAAGAGAGTCCCTGTCGCAATCGCTCAGTCGAGGAAAATCTCGACCTTTTTCAAAAAATGCGCGCCGGCGAATTTGACGATGGCACCAAAGTCTTACGTGCAAAAGTAAATATGGCATCACCTAATTTAAATATGCGCGATCCTGTTTTATACCGTATTCTTCGTGCCACTCATCACCGCACCGGCGATAAATGGTGCATCTACCCGATGTATGACTGGGCGCACGGGCAGTCTGATTCTCTTGAGGGGATAACCCATTCTCTTTGCGATATCAGCTTTGAGGATCATCGCCCGCTTTACGATTGGTTCATTGACCAGCTCGGTATCCACCACCCTCAGCAAATTGAATTTGCCCGTCTTAATATCAGCTTTACCGTTTTAAGCAAACGAAAGCTTCGTCTTTTGGTTGAACAAAATCTTGTCACCGGATGGGATGATCCCCGTATGCCAACCTTATCAGGTTTGCGCCGCCGTGGGTACACACCAGAATCGATAACAAATTTCTGCGATAAAATCGGTGTCGCCAAACGGGAAAGTATCGTAGATGTGGCGCTTTTGGAACATTGCTTGCGGGAAGATTTAAACCTGCGTGCTAAAAGAGTTATGGCAGTTCTTGATCCTCTTAAAGTTGTGATAGACAATTATCCTGAAAACCAAACCGAAGAACTGGAAGCTGTCAATAATCCTGAAAATGAATCGGATGGAACCCGTATGGTACCATTCTCCCGAGAAATATATATAGAGCGCGACGATTTTATGGAGGACCCGCCGAAAAAATTCTTCCGTCTCGCTCCTGGACGCGAAATTCGGCTTAAACACGCTTACTTTATTACATGCAATGAAGTAATAAAAAATGAAAATGGTGAAATAATCGAACTTCATTGCACCTATGATCCGGCCTCAAAAGGCGGGGCCTCACCTGATGGCCGCAAGGTCAAGGGTACCCTTCATTGGGTATCAGTTAAACATGCTGTCGATGCCGAAATACGTTTGTACGACCGTCTTTTTGTCAAAGAAAATCCACTGGAGGATGAAGATTTTATCGCCAATTTGGATCAGGACTCTCTGGAAATATTAAATTCCTGCAAACTGGAACCATCTTTGGCCGAAGCCAAACCTGGTGAACTGTTTCAATTTATGAGACAGGGGTATTTTGGAGTTGACTCAAAAGATTCCGGACCTGAAAAGATTATCTTCAACCGAACCGTCGGCCTGCGCGATAGCTGGGGCAAAATGCAGAAAAAAGTAAAAAAATAAGACGGCATCTTAGCTAGAAGCTTTTCTGCCAATACTCGTTTATCTATCCGAATGCTTGCTACTTTGTTTGTAGTCCTAATCTGGCTGTAAGCAAAATATAGGATATCATGTAAATAAATGTCCTAAGAGTCCTGTTTTTTTGGTCGACACATACACATATATCCCATGTTACACGTGGATTAATAAATATATAAGAGGGGCTGAAAAAAGTCGAACGAAAATGGGAATAAGTTATATTGAAAGAGGCGATATAGCCATTTCAAAATCGCTCAATGACGTCATCAAAACGGTTACACTTGGTTCCTGTGTCGGGGTTATGTTGCACGACCCATTACAAAAAATCGTTACTATGGGGCATATTGTCCTTCCGGATTCAAGTATTCGGAGTGAAAAAGCGAAAAATAAACCAGCCAGATATGCTGATACTGGAATTCCATTGCTTGTGAAAATACTAGAAAAAATGGGTTCAGAAGTTAATCAAACTATCATTGTGAAAATTGCTGGCGGGGCGCAGATGGAAGATGAAAACAAGACTTTTAATCTTGGACAAAGAAATGTATTGGCCATAAAGAAGACTCTTATTAATCATGGTTTGACGCTTAA
>JAUVBC010000110.1 GCA_030591405.1 Candidatus Zixiibacteriota bacterium | reverse complement strand
TACCACCATACAGGCAGAAAGCGCCGGAGCTGATTTTGACAGTCCTTTATAACTACTGATACTGCTGGAGCCGGTTTTATCCTCAAATATTGTCGCCACAGCAAAAGCACCCATATTGGCAAAAAGATACATAAACATATAAAATCCTACCGAGGCAATACCAAGTTCTGAAACCGCGACCATACCTATCATCAGATACCCGATCTGGGCAATCGATGAATAAGCAAGCATTCTTTTAATATTATGCTGGCGCAGCGCGGTTATATTTCCCACAATCATCGCCGCTGCTGCCATCACGGCAACAATTATTCCCCAGTCAAGCGGTTCCATCACCGGATCGACAAAAGCAATCAAACCATGTACAAAAATCCGGGCAAAAGCAACGACACCGGCCGCCTTAGAGCCAACCGAAAGAAATGCGGTAATTGGGGTCGGTGAGCCTTGATAAACGTCGGGTGCCCACATATGAAATGGAACCAGCGCCAATTTGAAGCTGATACCTGCAATTATCATAACAGTTGCCAAAATCAATCCGGGGCCGATTTCCCCGGCAGATAAAAAGAGCAGCGAAAGATTTATCTTGATCATGGTCAGATCGGTCGTTCCGGTGAAACCATACAAAAGCGATAAACCATAGAGCAGAATGGCCGATGAAAAAGCACCGACAATCAAATATTTCATTCCGGCTTCAACGGAAGTCTTTTTATCTTTGTAAAAAGCGGCGAGAACAAACAATGGGATCGTTGTCAACTCCAAACCAACATAAAGAGAGATCAGTTCATTGGAGGATGAAAGAAACATCATGCCAACGGTCGAGAACAGTATCAACCCATAGTATTCCCCGCGGTGATTTTTTATTTTATCCTTTGCGATTCCAAACGATGAACCAACCGCCATAAAAGCCGAGCCGAGGAAAATCACTTTGAAAAACAGCGCCAGAATATCGGAACTGAACATATTATTACAGGAAATACCGCCGTGGAAATTATAAAGCAAAACTGCGGTAATAGCCAAACCGGCCATAGTCAGATAACCAACCAAATCTGAATTCCGTCTTTTGGAGCTAATATCAAAGATAATAACAACCAACGCCCAGACAAACAGGAACATCTCCGGAATAATCAGTTTCAGATTGTAATCAAACATTTCCATTATTTTACCGTGCCATCAAGTGAACAAGATTCGTAATCGTCGCTTCCATTAGATCGGATAAAGGTGCCGGGAAAAAGCCGATTGCGATTGTTAATAAAGCCAACGGGCTGACAATTATCAATTCTCTGGTATTTATTTCTGTTAAGCCGCCCCATTTTTCTTTGTTAAATTCGCCGAGGAACATCCGTTGCACCATCCGCAGCATATATCCTGCGGTTAAAACCACACCAAGCACCGCCAGAGCAGTAATCAATTGAAAATGCGGGATACCGCTGGCAAAGGCACCGATAAAGACCATAAACTCGGAAACAAAACCGGACATACCGGGTAATCCCAGCGAGGCCATCGAAAAGAGAACCATCAAACCGGTGTAGATCGGCAGTTTGGCACCGAGTCCGCCAAAGGCGGCAATCTCACGAGTGTGAGCCCGGTCATATAAAACGCCGACCAAAAGGAAGAGGGCGCCGGTAATCAAGCCATGACTAACCATCTGGAACATACAGCCGGTTATCGCCGTAACCGATGAAAAGGCACCGAGAGAGAGCATACAATAACCCATATGTGAAACCGATGAATAAGCGACCAGTTTTTTCAAATCTGTTTGTGCCATCGAAACCAAAGCACCATAGATAATACCGATTAATCCAAGGATGGCAATTGGGATGGCAAAGTACCTCGTTGCCTCGGGAAGCATCGGCCATGAGATACGAAGCATACCGTAAGTTCCCATCTTAAGCAAAACGCCGGCAAGAATCACCGAGACAGCAGTTGGCGCTTCCACGTGAGCATCCGGTAACCATGTATGGAACGGCCAGACCGGAACCTTGATGGCAAAAGCGATGAAGAAAAAGACAAAACAGAACAGTTGTAAACCATGTGTCAAAAATCCGGGAGCGGTTTGAATCAATTCTAATATATTCAGCGTATGCGGATCAGAAGTGAAATACAGGACCAGTATCGCCACCAGCATAAAGATCGATCCGAACAATGTGTAGAGAAAGAACTTGATAGCGGCATACTCTTTCCTCGGTCCGCCCCAAATACCGATTAAGAAATACATCGGAACCAGCATCACTTCCCAGAAAACATAAAACAGGAAGAAATCAAGAGCGCAGAAAACACCCATCATGCCTGTTTCAAGAAGCAGGAAAAACATGAAATACTCTTTCACCCGAACCGCAATATTAAACGAAGCCACAATCGAAATAAACGAAAGTAATCCAGTCAGAAACAACATCGGGACCGAGATGCCATCAACACCGAGAAAATAATTAGCATTCAGTAATGAAATCCAGCTAAACGGGCCTTCCATATAATAGAAATCGGCTGTCTGGGAGAAATTAAAGAAATAATCATAGGTCAACCAGAATGAAAGAACCATTGGCACAAATGAAAAGAAGGCAGAGGTCCATCGAATCAGTCCGAATTTCTCCTTTGGTAAAAACAGCAGAAAAACAGCGCCGATAAGCGGAATAAATATCAAATAACTTAGTACTGGAAAATCCATATTTTTATTCTCCTAACCTTCTGGTTCGGTTTCAACATTCCCCTCTTCCGGGCGATTCATCTTCATCAGAAAACGGGCCAAAGCGACCACAACCACACCGATGAAATAATACAAAAACCCTTCAGGGGTAACTCTATAAATAATGACTCCGACAGCACTGGTGATTATCACCAGCGTATAAAACTGTACTGAGCCGTTTTGAACATATTTAAACAACCATGAGGCAGCCATACAGACAGCCCCGGCACCATTGACGGCACCATCAACAATATATTTATCAAACCACATCTTAGCATCGGCCCATTTAATCGTAAACCAGCCGACAAAATTAACGAGACCATCGATAATATTGGCATCGGACCACCACATCATGCGCGTAAACGCCAATAACGGTTTAATAATTACTTTGTCATAGATCTCATCGATATAATATTTATTTAGCAAAAGTGTATAAAGCGGTTTGAATTTTTCCATCAAGACATCGGCTGAAATTTTCTTCTTAAAATAAACCGTATAGGCCAAACCGATTCCACTGACCGCCACAATTGTTGAGACCAGCATGACAATATAGTTGGGTCCATGATGCTGCAGTTCGCCGCTATAAACAAACGATGAGAAACCATGCGACAACCATGGCATTCCGACCCATCCGGCAAAAACAGATAAGAAAGCGAGAAACATCAGCGGCATAGTCATCGTTTTTGGCGATTCGTGCGCGTGATCAAATCGTTCCTGATTACGCGGCTTACCGGTAAAGGTCAGGAAACAGAGACGGAACATATAAAAAGCGGTCATAAAGGCAATCAAGAGTGTAAAGAACATAAAAACAGGATGTCCCAATGTCGCCGCGACAATTTCATCTTTGGACCAGAAACCTGACAGTGGGAATATTCCAGAAATCGACAACGAAGCGATAAAGAAGGTCAGCGATGTAATTTTCATCTTTTTGGAAAGTCCGCCCATCTCCTGCACATCATTGGTATGCACCGCATGAATCACTGAACCGGCTCCAAGGAACAACAATGCTTTAAAGAAAGCGTGAGTCATCAGATGGAAAGTTCCGGCGAAATATCCAACCGAGTGCGAATGCGGGTCTTTGGCGACATCAAAGCCATAAAGACCAAGCGCCATTATCATATAACCAAGCTGACTGACTGTTGAATAAGCCAGCACTCGTTTAATATCGTTTTGTACCAGTGCAATCGATGCGGCCATAAACGAGGTAATCAGCCCGATCACAGCAACTGTCATCGCCGCTTCGGCTGAGCCGACAAACAGCGTCATTGACCGAGCTACCAGATAAACACCGGCCGCGACCATCGTGGCAGCATGAATCAGCGCCGAAACCGGAGTCGGACCTTCCATCGCATCGGGAAGCCAGACATGAAGCGGGAACTGGGCCGATTTACCGACCGCCCCGCAAAATATAAATATCCCGATCATGGTTAAAACCCCGACAGGAATAACACCATCGGCAACTTTTGTAAATACTTCCTGATAGTTTAAAGTTCCGGCATAAGTCGCCAGAAGCAAAATACCGATAATGAAACCGAGGTCACCAATACGGGTCGTAATAAAAGCTTTTTTCCCGGCATCGGAGGCAGAATCTTTTTCAAACCAGAAACCGATCAACAGATAACTTGTTAATCCGACCAGTTCCCAGAAAATAAATATCATAAAGAAGTTGTTTGCAACAACCAGTCCAAGCATCGAGAAAGTAAACAGCGATAGATATGAGAAGTACCGGCTCCAGCGCGGGTCACCGTGCATATAGCCGAGCGAATAAATCTGAACGCAACCGGAAACGATAGTTACTACAAGAAGCATCACCGCCGTCAGCGGATCGATAAAAATACCTGTCTCAAGCGTTATCAGCGGATGCTCAATAAACGGAACCGAAAGTTCAAACGGTACACCATGACGGCCGATAACGGCAATCATAACAAAAATCGAGTGTATAAATCCAATTGATATAGCCGCGATTGAAATGCCGGATGACAGTTTTTCGTTCCAGCGTGTTGCAAAAATAATAATCACAAACGCGAGGAGCGGATAAACAGGTATTAAATAAGCGTGTTCCAGCATCTTACCACTTCATTATATTTATATTGCCAATGTCAATACCCTGCCAATTGCGATACAATAGTAAAACAATCGCCAGACCAACCACCGCTTCAGCGGCGGCAATAACAATAACAAAAATTGCGAATATCTGACCCGTTAGATTATCGGGTACGATAAATTTATTAAAAGTAACCAGATTTATATTAACGGCGTTAAACATCAACTCCAGCGACATTAAAATGCCGATAGCATTGCGTCGCGTCAGAACGCCAAAAATACCGATTGCAAACAGAATTGCCGCCAGAGCAAGATATTGTAACATCATATTTTCTCCCTTCTGGCTAAAACAATGGCGCCTATCATAGCCGCCAACAGAACAATCGAGACAACCTCAAACGGCAGAACAAAATCAGTCATCAGAATCTTACCAATTGTCAGCGTATTATTTTCGGGAAGAGGAGAATCGACAACTTTCCAGACCGAGTAACCAAATGACCCGAGACTGGTGAGCAAAAATCCGGCACAGACAAAAATTGCGACGGTGACATTGTCATTGCTCTGAATAATTTTCTTGTTAGCCAAACGCGACGTTAACATGATCGCGAATATCATAAGTATCGATACCGCTCCGACATAGATCAGGACTTGAACCGCGGCCAGAAATTCGGCTTCGAGTAAAATATATATCCCGGCAACACTAAAGAGACAGAGAACCAAAAACAGAGCACAATGAAATATATTCCTCAGCGAAACAACATAGATAGCTGAGACAATCATTATAAACGACAGCAGATAGAAAAACAATTGTGATACTTCAACGCCAAACACTGTTACTTGTCCCCTTCAGCATTTTTATTATCTTCCTGTTCAGTTCCGATTTCGTTTGGTTTCTCTTCAGTTTTTATTTCATCCGGCACTTTTGGAGCCGCCTCAGGTGTTGCCTGTTCTGCCTTTGCCTCCGCTGGTTTTTCGACATCAGCCGCTGGTGCCGGTTTTGCGGCCGGTTTTGGCTTCGGTTTTCTCTTTTTCTTCGGTTCGTATGGAACATCGCGACCCATCTCCTGCAACTTATCAGTATGCCAGATCAGATCTGTTTTGTCCCACGTCGCGAATTCATATTTACCGGTCATTTTGATAGCGGCAAAATTGCACGCCTCTTCGCATAACCCGCAGAAACAGCAGAGCATGTTATCAACAATAAAATCTTTGAGATGTCGTTTTTTCTTATCATCTTTTTCATAGACAATCTTTATCGCCGACGACGGACAGGCCCGTTCACATAATAAACAGGTGGTGCAGTTCAATTCACCGGTTTCTTTGTCGGACAGAAGAACCACGATTCCACGAGAACGTTCCGGCATTGTCCAGCGCTCATCCGGATACTGAATCGTGACCTCTTTACGGGGCAGATGTTTGGCCGTCGTAATAAGTCCGATAAACAGATTTTTTATATCTTTTAGTATCTGGCTCACCAGTTAAACCACCCTGAATATTTCATCCATCCGGCCAAAATAAGATTTGCAAATGCTAAAGGCAGGAGGAATTTCCACGAGAACTCCATCAGCTGATCGACCCGCAATCGCGGATATGTCCAGCGGAACCACATAAAAACAAAAACCAGTCCAAAAGTCTTGATCAGGAACCAGACCCATGATGGTAAAAACGGTCCCTGCCAGCCACCGAGGAACAATGTTGCCCCGATAGCCGAGACGGTGAACATATTTATAAACTCCGCCAGGAAAAACATGGCGAATTTCATTCCTGAATATTCAATATTAAATCCGGCCACCAGCTCCTGTTCTGCTTCCGGCAGATCAAACGGTGTCCGGTTGGTTTCGGCAGTGGCGGCAATAATATAGATAACAAAAGCAATCGGTCCAAACGGCATCCGGAAGATGTACCATTGATAAATCAGCGCCTGTGATTCAACGATATCAACCATTGAGAGCGATCCGACAAAAACGATAACGCTTAATATCGCCACAATCATCGGGACTTCATAACTGACTACCTGCGCCGCCGAGCGCATCCCACCAAGTAAGGCATATTTGTTATTAGAACCCCAGCCAGCCATCAATAATGATATAACAGTAAAAGTTGTTATCGCCACTATATATAAAATACCGATATTTAGATCCGAAACAATCAGGCCCTCACCAAAAGGAACTGTTACGTATACTGCAAAAGCGGCGACAAAACAGATAATCGGTGCCCAGAAAAAAACCGGACGATCAGCTTTTGTTGGGGTAATATCTTCTTTCTGGATAAGTTTGATAGCATCGGCAACTGTTTGGATAAGGCCATGCCAGCCGGTTAGCATCGGTCCCATCCGCTGCTGAAAATCGGCCGAGAGT
>JAUVBC010000345.1 GCA_030591405.1 Candidatus Zixiibacteriota bacterium | reverse complement strand
GATAGTCGGCGACTTACCGACCTCGGTGATCATCTTTTCGATATACTCAAAAATCTCTTTCTGCCTTCGTGTCATTACTTCCTTGACCAAAACAAGCCTCCTTAGCCTGCAGATTATTCTGTTTCCTATTTATATAACTACTGCACATATGTTCAGATGTCAAGAAAAATTATCGGATTTTCAGCTTGATTACTTAATATGTGATACTCAAAATGTGATAATTATCTTAAATGCAATTGTTATAGAATGAACAAAAGGGCCAAAAAAACCTTGAACAAATATTATATTTTGTTATCTTTTTAGATTATGTTTGAAATGGTTAGAAGAGCTAAAGATTAAAAAGAACTTAAGGGAATTAAATAGATGAATGTATTAGTTGTTGGAGCCGGCGGACGGGAACATACTATCTGTTGGAAATTGAAACACTCTCAGATTGTCAAAAAAATATTTTGTGCACCGGGCAATGCCGGTATCGGATTGATTGCTCAAACAGTTAATATCAAAGTCAATGACATCAGTGGCCTGATTAATTTTGTCAAAAAAAACCGTATCGATTTAACCGTTGTCGGTCCGGAACTTCCGTTAACTCTTGGTATTGTCGATGAATTCCGTAAAAGAAAACTTCGCATATTCGGTCCAACCAAAGCCGCTGCCGAACTGGAAGGCTCAAAAGTATTTGCTAAAGAGTTTATGAGAAAATATCATATTCCGACGGCACCTTTTCAAGTGTTTTCTGAATTCCCCGATGCTATCTCATTTGTCAAATCTGCCGCCATGCCAATTGTTATCAAAGCTGATGGATTAGCCGCCGGCAAGGGTGTTATTGTCGCCAAGACATTTGACGAAGCAGCCGATGCTATCGAGCGGATGCTATTGAAAAAGGAGTTTGGAAAAGCCGGTGAAAAAATCATTGTCGAAACCTGCTTACAAGGTCAGGAAATATCGGTAATGGCTTTTTCAGACGGGAAAAATATCAGAGTCATGTTACCATCACAAGACCATAAGCAAATCGGCGAGGGCGATACCGGACCAAACACAGGTGGCATGGGAGCTTACTGTCCGGTAAAATTTATCGACGATTCTACCATGGAGTTCGTTAGCGAGCATATTCTGGAACCGACAATTGCCGGATTAGAACGAGAAGGCCGTCTATATCGTGGCGTTCTATATGCCGGTCTGATGTTAACCGAATCGGGTCCCAAGGTTCTTGAGTTTAATTGCCGATTCGGCGATCCTGAAACTCAGGCTGTTCTGGCTCTTTTGAAAACTGATATTGGACGCATCTTTTCGGCAACTGCCGAAGGAAATCTATCGGGGACAAAAATCGAATGGTTTCCCGGCTCTGCCGCATGTGTTATCCTCGCTTCGAAAGGTTATCCCGGTAAAGCCGAAACCGGCAAACGTATCACCGGACTTCGTAATTACACTGATAAAAAGTGTCAACTGTTCCACTCCGGTACCCGAAAGGAAGGTAAAAACTGGGTAGCCTCAGGAGGCCGCGTATTAGGTGTCACTGGAATCAATCACGACTTAAAATCTGCATTGGGTTCTGCTTATGATGTAATTAACAGCATAAAATTTGATGGAATGTATTATCGAAACGATATTGGCTTTAAGGCCAATTTGCAAATTAAGACGGTAGGAATTTAATATGCCAAAAGTACTTATATTAATCGGTTCAAAATCCGATTCCAAATATGCCGATGAATGTGTGTCTATCCTAAACGATCTGGGCATTGACAATACTCTTGAAATATCATCGGCTCATCGGCAGCCGGATAGAACAGACGAATTATCGAAATCGGCAGCCGAAAAGGGATTTGAAGTTGTCATTTGCATGGCCGGCATGGCGGCGGCGCTTCCCGGCGTTGTTGCCGCCCGAACCAAATTACCGGTAATAGGTGTCCCGCTTCCCGCTACTCTTGAAGGTATCGACTCACTTCTCGCTATTGCTCAAATGCCTTCTGGAGTTCCGGTTGCAACGATGGGAATCGGTAAAGCCGGCGCCAAAAACGCTGCTTTTCTATCCGCCAGAATTCTTGCCATTAAATATGATGAAATAGCAAAAAAGCTTGACGAGGCATAATTCTTTAATATTATTGAACACCATTGGGAATTAAATTGTAGAAGATATAAATGAATTTATAAGAGGGAGAACTAAAAATGAACACAAAATTTTGGTCAATGAAAAATGCCGCAATTATCACTATCCTGAATTTACTCGTAATTCCTATTACGTTTCTGGCTCAGGAAGATGATCAAGAGGCAAAAAAGATATTTAATAAAGCATTGGAAGCCCAACAGGCGGGAGATGACTCCCTTGCCGTTATGCTTTATGATGGCACAATAGCAGAAGATCCAAATTTTACCGACGCCTATATTAATCTTGGCTCGATATATTTCGGAAGAAACGATTTTGCAAAGGCTACCACAAATTTCAAAAAGGCGACTGAGATCGATGCAACCAGTACCGATGCCTGGGCCAACCTAGGACGATCATACTATAAGCAGCAAAAATATGATGATGCTTTGAACTGCTACAACACGGTAATCTCAAACGATGCCAAATATTTTGAGATATATAAAGACCTGGGACTGATTCAGTTTGTCAAGAAAGACTGGGCAGCGCTGGTTGCAAGTATGGCCAAATTCACCGAGCATTTTACCGATGATTACCTCCCATATTATCTGATGGGTAAAGGTTATCAGAAGCTGAAAAAATTTAATGAGTCAATAACCAGT
>JAUVBC010000093.1 GCA_030591405.1 Candidatus Zixiibacteriota bacterium | reverse complement strand
CGGAACGAGCCAAAAACTCAACGGAATGCGAAAAAACAAAAAACGGAAAAGCGAACCCATTTTGCTGTAACCAAAGGTGGTGGTATTACTTACAAGGAATTATATGGGCCGTTTTGGGCTCTTGGTACAAAATTTGGTAGTAAAATTGTCAAAACATACGGGACATCTTTTTGGGTAGGTGGAAAGCTAATTCGTTTTGTATTTGCCGGTAAAATCGATATAGGAATTAAATAGATATTCCACGCACTATAAATATTCATAATTATGCCGTATTAAGAGGTTATGAGTAAAGAAGTTACTAAAAATGCGAGACTATTGGCCGATTTATTGATTGTAGTTGACCAATTGGGATATTTTAGTTAATATGTCAATTCGAATAAAAAAATGGAGATGTAGATTTGGCAAATATTAAGAGAAAAAAAGGCATTATCGCCATTCTGACAGGCGGGGGAGATGTTCCGGGATTAAATCCGGCCATCAGAGCTGTAACAATCAGAGCGACCCGTGAGGGATTTAAGGTTATTGGTATTCGCCGAGGATGGGGCGGAGCGATTGATATTATCTGCGATAAAGAAGCGGACAACAGCGAAAACTATCAAATTCTTACTGAAGAGATTGTCAATAAATCCGGACGAACCGGCGGCACATTTTTACATAGTTCACGAACGCATCCCGGACATGTTGCCAAAGGCAATGTTCCCGTTCATTTGCAATCTAAATATAATGCTGAGATGAATGACCTTACTCCTGAGGTAATAAAAAATCTTGATTTCCTGGGCGTTGATTATCTTATCCCGATTGGTGGTGATGACACCCTCAGTTATGGCGTTCATTTGTCCAAAGAAGGTCCCAAAGTTGTTGCTATGCCAAAAACGATGGATAATGATGTTCCGGGAACAGATTATTGTATCGGATTCAGTACCTGTGTTACCAGGACAATTAAGATGACACATGATCTGAGAACCTCAGCAGGTTCGCACGAGCGGTTTTTGGTCCTTGAGGTTTTTGGCCGATATGCCGGATTTACCGCTATGCTTCCGACTATGGCCGGTGCGGCCAACCGGTGTGTCATTCCTGAATATAAATTTGATATCGAAAGATTAACTGAGCTTTTGGTGGCTGACAGAAAAAACAATCCCAGTAAATACTCAGTTGTTCTGGTCTCCGAGGGAGCGATGTTCGATGGCAGCGAAATGATTTATAAAGATTCGAACAAAGACGCTTATGGCCATGCCAAACTTGGCGGTATTGGAAATTTGGTGTCGGCAAAACTGACGGAACTATCGCCAAAATATAATAATGGCAAGCCAATTGATGTCATAAGTCAAAAACTTGGCTATTTTGTCCGGGGTGGCGATCCTGATGCTATAGATTCTGTGGTTCCGATGGCGTATGGAAATCTGGCTCTCGATTTAATTCTCAAAGGGATTCATGGTCGGTTAGTTGTTTTGAAAAACGGTCGTTATGATAATGTCCCACTTGATGTCGTTACCAGCTCAAAGAAATTTGTTAATGTGGATAAATATTATAACACCAAACGCCTTCGCCCGCATTATAAGAGTTTTGAGATGCAACCGATGTTCATTATGACAAGTGATTAGAAGATTAAAAGCTGTAATTTAAATACTATTTATTTTCCAGCTTTTTGATTCTTTTGAATAAATCGGGTAATTTACTGATACAGGCTTCGATTCGTGCCGTTTTCATAATATCACGCGCCGGATAACCAAACACTTTTTTGCCCGGTTCGATACTTTTGCTGACTCCTGACTGCGCCCCGACCTGAACCCCGTCACCAAGCTCAATATGTCCGACCAGTCCGACCTGACCGGCCAGAATAACACCTTTTCCGAGTTTGGTCGATCCTGAGATTCCAACTTGTGAAACTATTATGGAATAATCACCGATTTCGACATTGTGGGCGATTTGCACTAAATTGTCGATTTTAACATGGCGTCCGATTTTAGTTGGTCCCAGCGCTCCGCGATCAATAGTACAATTGGCGCCGATTTCGGTATCATCGCCGATTTCCACCCAGCCGATCTGCTTGACCTTTTTTATTCCTGCTTCGTGCTGCGCATATCCAAAACCATCTGAACCGATAACCGTTCCACTATGGATGGTGACATTGTCCGCAATTTTGGTGTCGTCATTGATAATAACACCGGGATAAAACTTACAGATTTGTCCAAGTGAAACATTGTTGCCGAGGTAAACTCTGGGATATATTATGCAGTTATTGCCTATTTTGGTATTGATACCAATAAAAGAAAGTGCACCGACAGAACAGTTATTGCCAATTTTGGCAGTATCAGAAACAACCGCAGTTTTGTCGATTTTGTTATCTATTTCAGCAGTGTCGGGATAAAGCTCATCAAGGATTTGCGCGAAAGCATAATAGGGATTTTTATGTCTGATGATGGCGGGGCAATGACACTCTAATTCTTCAGACAAAATAACCGCCGAGGCGGCGGTTGTTTTTAGAAATTTCTTATACTTATTGTTGGCGACAAAGCTGATTTGATTATTTCCGGCAGTTTCAATCGGCGCTGCCGAATCGATAATGATATCACCATCACCTTCAATAACTCCGCCAACTAACTCAGAAAGATACTTTACCGTTTTACACAAATCAGTTTCCAAACATCTAAACTATTCTTCAAGGACATCAAGGACCTTTTCGGTGATGTCATAATCTTTTTTGGCGTAGGCCAGACCTGCTGAATTGAAAACAAAATCATAATTACCATCGGTTGCAACCTGCTCAATAGCGGCATTGATTTTTTCCAAAAGTGGTTGAATCAAAGCATTGTTTCTTTGTTCTGCTTGTCCGTTCGGTCCAAATATTTGATTAGTGAAGGCATCCAATGCTGCCTTTTTGGCCTCAAGCGCGGCTTCACGTTCTTTTTTCTTTTCGTCTGATAAAATCAGTCTTTGCCGATTATATTCTTCGAGCTGTTCTTCAAAATCGACTTGCATCTCTTTGGCCTGGTCATCCCATGCTTTGTAATCGGTGTTAAATTCTTCCTGGGCTTTGCCCCATTCCGAATACTCAGCAAAAATCTTATCGGAATCAATGTACCCATTTTTCACTACCTGAGAAAAACCATTCAATGAAAATAGAATTATTAACATTGAAGCAAAAAGAATTATGCCTGTCGTTTTTCTTGTGTTCATAGTCAATACTCCTTATATCTAATAATAACAATATGTTTTATCTAAATGTGGTGCCAATCTGAAAATGTGGTTTCCATGCTTTTTCCTGATTCAGGCGGTCATCAAGCGGATATCCAAAATCGAATCCGATTGTTCCTATACCGGGAACAACAAGTCTAAAACCAAATCCATAACCTCTATAAACATGTGTAATATTAATATCTTTTCTATGCAGCCAGGAATTTCCGGCGTCAAAAAATAGTAACGCGTATAATTGATTTTCCAAAACTGGCATTTGCAGTTCCAGATTTCCGATAAGCATATATTTGCCGCGAACTTTGGTCGTATATGTATTAGGATCAACCCTGGTCGAATCCCAATCGGGCGAGGTCGGACCGGTTAATTCTGGTCTAACATTGTCAGTATTGCTGGAATAATACTCGAGGGCTATTGGTCTATTAGATACGGTATCCGGTGTAAGCGAACCGTCATCGTACCCCCTGACGATACCGTCATATCCGGTGCCTCCGGGAGAATAGCGGTCGAATTCCAGGATTCTTCCGTCATCACCGGCGCTAATTGCCCCGAATTTAATTTTTCCTGCAAGAGCGAACGGTCCCCAGATTGGAATAAATTGTGAATATGAAAACTCGTGTCGCTGGTATTGCCAGTAGCCACGGAGTATATCTCCGCCGGTTTTGGCGAATGTATATGATATAACTGATCCCTTAGTTGCGAATTCAGGTAAATTACGACTATCTCTCGTAATTGAGAATTGAATAGTAGAAGCACTATTCCAACCCTCATTAAATCTTTCCAAGGAGGAAGGAAGATGATTTCCAATTACAGGGATGGGGCTATATTTGAGAGTATCACGAGCAGGTAAACCAAAGGTATCAATATAAGTGCTGTCAAATTGAGCAAATTGTCGCGTATATTCGGAGTGTGACAATTTATAACCATCACTGAAGTCATAAAAGCGGTCATCTTCAAGTCGATAGCGGGCATAGATACTGAAATAATCATCCGGCCATTTTAATCGCCGACCGACTTTGACTGATCCGCCGCGACGGCCTTCGGTATAATCTTCGTAATAACGACGGTTGGTCAAATAGATATCGGTTCCCAACAAGGTTGGTGATCCGAATGCCCATGGTTCGGTGAATGAGATCGAATAAGAATTTCGTTCGCTACCGACGTCTATATTAAATGAGAGGTTTTGTCCCATCCCTCTAAAGTTAGGTATTCCGAGACCAAATGTTCCAATAAGACCATCCTGCCCCGAATATCCGGCCCCGGCCGAAATCTGGCCGGTCGGTTTTTCCTCAACTTCAATGAGAATGTCAACATCGCCTGAAGGAAGATCGGCGATATCGGGGTTTACATTTCCGAAATAGTTTAGCTGCATTATGTTTCGCACCGATCTGACCAAAAGGGAACGATGGAAAACTTGCCCCGGCCTGATCGCCATTTCACGGCGAATAACTCTTTCCTGAGTTTTAGTATTACCGGTGATTTTCACCAGGTTTACTTCCGAGGGGAGACCTTCAACTACATCAAAAGTAATGTCAATAATCGAGTCTCTGGTAATGCGGTTATCCAAAAGTCGGATATGCAGAAATCCTTGCTCCTGATAAAGGAAATATACTTCATAAACAGATTCTTCAAACTTTTCAGTACTGAATATTTCCCGTTCCTTATATTTCAGAACATTATTGATTTGTTTTTCGGAGAAGATTTCGTTGCCATTGTAATTGGTTATTCCGAAATAATAGCGGGGTCCTTCATAGATGTCGAGATAGATATTCATTGTGTTTAAGAGGCTATCAATAACGATAGAATCAGATTTTAGAAAAGCATCAAGGAATCCATTTCCATGCAAGTATTCAACTATTTTATCCTTGTCATCAGAATATTTGTCGCGATCGTAGTTGGATGATAATAAAAATCCACGTTTACGGTTTCGCATATTCTTGATAACATCTTTGTCATTGCTAATTTTATTTCCGGTTAGGAATACTTTTTCTACTTTTACCTTTGATCCTTCGGATATATCATAAGTGAGGAGAACTACTGATGAATCATCGGTATATTCCAAATTGGTTTTAACTTCTGTGAGGAAATAGCCCTTGTCCGCATATTGAACCAGTATTTCATTTTTCTTTTCAAAAACTAAATTTGGTGAAATAAATTTGCCGGTTTCTATACCGATGGTGACTAGCAACTCCTTCGATTTAATCTTTTTATTTCCGATTAATGATATCGCTGTAAGTTTGGGAAGTTCGCGAACCTTGAATGTTAAAATCAAGCCGCCGGTAGTTTCTTCCGCCTCAATTGAAATATCTCCAAAAAATCCCAAACCGTATAGCCGTTTGACTGCATCCTGAGTCATTGTTGAAGTCAGTTGGTCGCCCTTACCAAACCCTATTACCGATAATATTAAATTCGATGAGGAGGCATTGTTTCCGACAATTTTGATATCAACAACATTAAATGATTGAGCATGGGATAGACCTGTCATTAGTATTAACAGGGTACTCAATATTATAAGAAGCCGGATAATCATATTATCCGGCTTAATTTCGGCTATGTTTAAAATATCTGGAATCAATTTTCTGGCAGGACTATCTTTTTAATTTTGATTTCAGTGTATTTCTGCCGATGTCCAGTCAACTTGCGGTATTTAGTACGCCTTTTAAATTTATAGACGTCTATTTTTTCGGCCTGGCCTTCATTAACAACTTCCGCTTCAACTCGTGCCGTAATAACATAAGGCGTCCCCATGAAAGCTTTCTCTCCATCTTTTACAAGCAGGACCTTTTCTATAGAGATAGTATCGCCCGGTTTTTCAGCGAGATGCGGGACTTTTAAAAGGGCACCCTCTTCAGCATTAAATTGAAGTCCACCAGTTTCAAAAACAGCATACATATTATTTCTCCCCTATTTATATTTGCAGGGCTATAGTTTCATATCATAAGCAAGTAAACTTACCCTTTTATTGCCAACTGTCAAGCTAAAATTTACTCTACATTTTCAGCAAAAATCTCCAATTAATTTATTGTTTCTAAATATTTTACGTTTCCGGTATGCAGCAGTTCCATAAAACAAATAAAAATAAACTTTTATGCGGTATCAATTGTTTATAATGTGATTGCAATTGAGAGTTGGGAGATTATATTTGACGTCGTGAATTCTGTATATGATAGAATATTTAAGTGCAAACCTTGTTTATTGGATATATAGTCAAAAGGGATGACAAAATTTAATCTGATTTCCAAATACAGCCCCAGTGGCGATCAGCCGGTGGCAATAAATGAGCTTTTGGAAGGGTTACACCGGGGAGACAAATATCAGACTCTACTCGGCGTAACCGGTTCCGGGAAGACATTTTCTGTCGCAAACGTGATTAAGGAATATGGCCGGCCAACTCTGGTTATTTCTCACAATAAGACTCTGGCGGCTCAATTATATGGAGAACTTAAGGCATTTTTCCCCAACAATGCGGTTGAATTTTTTATCAGCTATTATGATTATTATCAGCCGGAAGCGTATAAGCCGACCACAGATACTTATATTGAAAAAGATACTGCAATGAACGATGATATCGACCGTCTTCGTTTGCGGGCGACAGCCTCTCTTTTGGAGCGGGAGGATGTGATAATTGTCGCATCGGTCTCCTGTATATATGGTCTTGGCTCACCGGAAGATTACAAAAAATTGCTGCTTTTTCTCGAAATCGGGCAATCGATCGACCGGGACGAAATAATTCGTTCATTGATTGAAATTCATTATAATCGCAACGATATCGACTTTTCAAGAGGTAATTTCAGGGTCAGGGGAGATGTTTTGGAAGTGATCCCGGCTTATTCTGAAACTGCTTTTAGAATCGAGCTATATGGCGACGAAATCGAACGGATCTCCGAGATAGACCCATTGACAGGGGAGATTATTGGCAATAGAGCCAAAATGGCCATTTATCCGGCAAAACATATAGTTATGTCCCATCCAAAGTTAGAACGAGCAGTAGGTTCCATTGAAAAAGAGCTGACGGAGAGGCTTGAGGAGTTAAGATCAGCTGGGAAGTTATTAGAAGCACAGAGGCTTGAATCGAGGACCGGCTATGATATTGAGATGATGAGAGAGATCGGATATTGCAGTGGAATCGAGAATTATTCGCGTCATCTGACCAGACGGGCTGCCGGTGAGCGGCCAGCGACGTTGATCGACTTTCTTCCGGATGATTTTCTGGTTATTATCGATGAATCGCACCAGACAATTCCTCAAATTCGGGGAATGTTTGCCGGTGATCGTTCGCGCAAAGAAGTTCTTGTTGAGCATGGTTTTAGATTGCCATCGGCGCTGGATAATCGGCCACTGTTTTTCGATGAATTTGATTCACTAATTAAAAAAGTTATATTTGTATCTGCCACTCCGGCTGATTATGAGCTTGAAAAAACCGATGGTGTAATCGTTGAGCAGGTAATAAGGCCGACTGGATTATGTGATCCGGAAATTACAATTAAGCCATCGTCCAATCAGGTTGATGATCTTATTAATGAAATAAGAGAGAGGACAGCAAAAAAGGAACGGGTTCTGGTAACGACCTTGACCAAAAGGATGTCCGAAGATTTGACCTCTTATCTGCAGAAACTCAATATCAGGGTTCGCTATCTTCACAGTGATATTGTTGCTATCGACCGAACCGAGATAATTCGGGATCTCCGTTTGGGAGAGTTTGACGTATTGGTAGGAATTAATCTTCTAAGAGAAGGTCTTGATCTGCCTGAGGTCTCATTGGTGGCTATTCTCGACGCCGATAAAGAGGGGTTTCTTCGCTCAGAGCGAGCGCTGATTCAGACAGCCGGCCGGGCGGCCAGAAAT
>JAUVBC010000130.1 GCA_030591405.1 Candidatus Zixiibacteriota bacterium | reverse complement strand
TCTCACCGAGCGTCAGATCCAAAACCCCGACTTTTCGACCCTCGTCAACCAGCTTTATAATCGTCCCACCGCAGGTGATTTCGACATCATCGCGATGCGCCGCAATGGCGAGAACATCTAATTTTATTGGTGCAGAATTAACCATTTAATATTTTCTCATAGTACTGTTCATACTGCGCTACTATTTTGTCGGCATTAAATCTTTCATAAGATATTTTCGCCGCATTCTCTTTGAACTTATCAAGACGTGGTTTATCGGACAGAAGCTCAATCGCAATATTGGCCATCGCCGTTGTGGCGCCGACAGGCCTGAGAAAACCGTTGACATTATCGTCGATAACTTCAATTAATCCGTTCCCGGTAGTACCGATCACCGGAACGCCGCAGGCTAATGCTTCAAGTGCAGCCAGTCCGAATGATTCTTCTTCTGATGGAAGTAAAAACAGGTCAGACAACGGCAAGATAGCTTCAACATTGCTTTGATTTCCAAGAAACTGCACCGAACCGTTCAGATTCTTTTTGTTGATCTGGCGCCGGGCCAGAACGACGTCGGGACCCTCGCCGACCAAAAGCAGTTTGGCCGGTAATTTTTTGGATATCTTTTCGAAGATATCAATAACATCGATAGTTCTTTTAACCGGTCTGAAATTGGAAACATGTGTAATTAAAAATTCATCTTTAGACGCAAAATTCTTTCGGCTGCAGGTCGGCCCTTCGGATGGACCAAAGCGGTTATTGTCAAAGAAATTTGGGATCACTTCTATTCCATTGTCGATTTTGAAAACTTCTTTGGTTTCCTCGGCCAGATATGACGATACCGCCGTTACGCCATCGGATGAATTTATTGAAAATTTGGTTATGTCGAAATACGACGGATCAGAGCCAACCAGGGTAATATCTGTACCGTGCAAAGTAGTGATAATTTTGGGAATGCGGCAGGTTATCATCTGTTTGGCCAGAAATGCGCAGGTGGCGTGCGGAACCGCATAATGCACGTGAAGAATATCAAGTTCACTCTGGCAGGCAACCTGAGCCATTTTAGCCGAGAGTGCCAGCGTGTAAGGAGGATGTTTAAAAAGCGGATAGGCGGTAGTCTCGACACCATGAAAAAATAGATTCTGACGAAATTTATCTAATCTAAATGGTAAGGCATAACTGATAAAATGTACCTGATGTCCACGGTCAGCCAGTTTCACCCCCAGCTCGGTGGCAACGATCCCGGAACCGCCGGCGACCGGATAACATGTAATTCCTATATTCAAATTTTTCCCTTATATTCAGAAAGATAAATCATTTGATGCTCGGTAGCATTTATGTCCATTTTTTCAATCATAAAATCAACAATTCCAAATCCATAACGACTAATAAAATAATTAATATTTATAACCCGTTCCTGGAACGTTTTATTCGGATATATTGTCGCGGCCAGTTTATAAATTCGATTACGGATAATATCGTTGTTTTTCTTATGCTGTGAATAGACTTTCTTTTCGAGATGACCAAGAGCCGCATCTATTTTTCCATAGGTCTGCTGTGACATCGGTTTCAGAGTTGGAAATGTTTCGAGTATCGATCCTGACAAATCATCATAACCCGATTTCAGGTTTTCCTTGTAGCCGGATAATTTCTTTTCAACTTCCTCAGGGAATGAATCAGCCAAAATTCGATTGATAATCTGCTCGACATCACCGGCCAGATCAGACAGCTTGATATCAAATTTTTCCATCAACTCCTGCTGACGTTTTTCGACAAGCGTTAAAGCAGGACGAAACATGATGTACGGCTGGACCAATCCAAACATATCAAACAGTTTGCCTATCTGACAAAAATAAGCTATTTCCGAAGGTCCCCCCGTCTGTGCCACTACCGGGAAAAGATATGATTGCCAAACCGGACGGGTCAGGACATCGGGAGAAAATTTTTCAGGAAATTTATCGATCAGATCAAGCAGCGCCGGAAGCCCCAGTTTTTTATCTCCAACGAGAAAACTATCATCTTCAAGATGAATCGCTTTCCGCTCGGGATCATGATAAAACAGATGAACAGCCGAATATTTTTTCGCCGCCTGAATATGATAACCGTCAGCCACAAGCTCTTTTTCCGTTTCCTTCATTAACTCTTTGGAACGGAAATGTCCCTCAGCAAGACGTTTGAAAAAACTTTTGGAGATAGTCTTGACATCTTTGTCATAAGGGCAAAATAGTATCAATCCGAAATCGGGCAGGATATCGGTAATATACTGAGCAAACGCCCGCATAAAATTGCCATCTCTGATATAAGCTGCAAATAGTCTCGTATACAACTCTTCAGTAAAATCGGTATCACCCAATATATTTTTTGTCTGCTCAATAAGTTTATTGTAACCGGTTTCATCATCAAAACAAATATCGGCCACCGAGACAGCCGGCAGATCATCTGAAAGATACGGTACCTTTTCGATAGTACCATCGCGCCCGGGCAGCCAGGAATGATTCACTTCCTCAAAATCATGATCATCGCAGGCGATCCAGAAAATAGGAACCACCGGCTTACCTGTCTGACTCTGAAGCAGAATCGCTTTTTTGACAATGCCGATTGCTTTGACTAAAGTCAGAAAAGGGCCACCGTACAGTCCCGCTTGTTGCCCTGAGAATATTACCAAAGTATCATCCTGCCGAAGTTTCTCGATTGATCGAAACGTTTCCGGTTTTGACTTAAAAGCCTTATTCTGTTTGTCAAGAATATCGCACAAAATATGCCGGTCGATTTTTGGCGGTTTCATCTGCTTGACAACCGCGGCCGGATTTTCATAGTACAGATATTTTTTCAGCTCCGCTTTTCCACCCAGAAAATCACGGAACAGTTCAGTATATTTGAACTGTTTAGCTTCTTTAACTGTTGCTTCCAACATCATTAATCACTTCCTTATTTACCGTAATTGTTTCGCCGCCCTGGAAGAAGGCAACGATATCATCTATTACAGTATATATTACTGGTACCACAACAAGAGTCAACATTGTTGAGCTGATAAGTCCGCCGATTACGGCCCGTGCCATTGGCGCTCTCATTTCGGCACCGGGTCCGAGACCAAGGGCAAGTGGTAACATTCCAAAAATCATTGCAAAAGTAGTCATCAAAATCGGCCGCAATCTAACCGGTCCGGCAATCAGAATCGACTCTGTTCTTCCTATCCCTTTGTATCGGTTTTGTTTAATGAAATCTATAAGCAAAATTGCGTTCTTGGTAACCAGACCCATTAACAATATAACGCCAATCAATGACATTATTGAAAGCGAACTATTAAACAGAAGTAAGGCGACGATTGCTCCGACCAGCGACATTGGTAGTGAAAACATTATCGAGAAAGGATCAAAAAACGACTCAAACTGTGAAGCGAGAAGAAGATAAATGAATATAACGGCCAATGCCAGGGCGATAAATATATAGCCAAATGCTTCCTGCTGTATTTCCCCCGTCCCGGTTACATCGACATGATAGCCGGGTGGAATATCGAGTTGATGTGCTTTCTGCAAAATTTCCTGAACCATTGTCCCGGAAAAATAACCGGTGCTGACATTACATCCCACCTTGGCTTCACGCAGTCGGTCATATCGGCGATACTCCCCTATCGAAGAACCTTTTTCAATTTTGGCAATGTTCGACAGCGGAACCATAAATGTCCGTATCCCCTTTATCTCCTTGTTACTGGCAATAAGCAGTCGGCCAATATCGGATGCTGTTGACCGCATCGATTCCTTCACTCGAATACGAACATCATACTCCTCATCACCCTCTTTGTACCGGGTAACAACTTCGCCGTCAACAAAACTCCGAATCGTTGACGCTATCTGAAAAATATTTAGACCTAGATCATTGGCCATTTCGCGGTCAATGGTTATTTTCAGTTCCGGTTTATTTGCTTCCAAATTATTATCAATGTCAACCGCGCCGGGAGTTTCCCTAAAAATATTTTCCACCTCTTCTGTTAAATCAGTCAAAATATCCAAATCATTTCCACGAACAGAAATTTCAACCGGCTTGTCACTGCCGCCGCCACCGCCGTCTCCAGATGTCACAGAAAACTCAATTCCCGGCAACTGTGATATCAATATACGCATACTATCCACAGCTTTTAAAATCGATAGTTCACGTTCGCTTTTATCAACCAACTCGACACGAATATTTCCTTCATTGACCGAGTTGTCACCGGCCCCAATGGTAGTAAAAATGACATCCACTCCCTCAAAAGCGGCTACAATTTCTTCGACTTGAGTAATTCTATCCGAAGTCGTTTTCATGTCTGTTCCGGGAGGAGTTTTGACACTAATTCTGATTTTACCCTGATCAACCTGAGGGAAAAATTCTTTCCCAAGAAATTTGCCCATAAACAGAGAGCCTATGAAAATAACGGCAGCCGCAAAAATCACCAAAAATCTATGGCTTAACGACCACCCAAGCAGAACTCTGTATTTTCCATTGAGTTTATTAAAAAACCGATTCCACGGAGCAATTATTAATAAAATGCGGTTATATATTGACCATAATATCCTGGAAAGAAATTTTGCGGGCGGTTTGGTACTCCGATTATTTATCTTAAGCCAGCGCGAGGCCAGCATCGGGGTAAGACTGAATGCAACAAACAAAGAAACGACTACCGCAAATGCCACCGTCATGCCAAACTCATAAAAGAAACGACCAACAATCCCTTTCATAAAAGCAACCGGCAGAAAAACGACAACAATAGAAAAGGTGGTTGCCATTACCGCCAACCCGATTTCCCGGGTAGCCTCAAAGGCAGCTTTTCGCGGCGGCGAACCATTAGCCATATGTCGATAAATATTTTCAATGACAACAATTGCATCATCAATGAGAAGACCAACCGCAAGCGAAAGAGCCATAAGAGACATCGTATTCAATGTAAAACCAAGCAAATTCATAAAAGTAAATGTTGCAACTATTGAAGTGGGAATAGCCAGCCCGGAAATAATCGTGGACCGGATGTCCGCCAAAAATAGAAATATCACAAGAACTGCCAGAAGACCACCGAAATAGATATTTGTTAAAATCTCGTGGATTGAATTTTCAATCCAAGTTGATTCGTCAGCCACGATATTTATCTTCATGTCTGGTGGTAAAATATCCCGTATTTGGGTTACTTCTGCCTTGACAGCATGAGCCACATCAACCGTGTTGGCACCTGATTGCCGCGCAACATTAAGAGTTACCGCTTCTTCACCATTCACGCGGGCAAGCGACCGTCTTTCTTCAATTCCGTCAACTACAGTTGCAATATCTTTCAAATAGACAGGCTGACCGTGAGGATTATCAATAACAATTTTTTCAAACTGGTCAACTGATGTAAGTTTTCCCATTGTCCGCACTAAATACTCGGTATGTGCTTCGTTTATCCTTCCGCCCGGGATTTCAAGATTTGCCGCTGCGAGTGATCTGGCTACTTTATCAATTGAAATCTCATACGATTCCATCCTATCGACATCAAGATAGACATTTATTTCCCTCTCATGCCCTCCGACCAAAGTAATCGAGCCCACACCCGGTATTGCTTCCAATCGCCTTTTAATCTCATCTTTGGTGAAAGTCGTAATATCCCTAAGGGAACGTTGCCCGGAGATGGTAAATGAAATGATCGGTTCGCTATGAGGATCATATCTGGCAATTACCGGAGATTCAATATCATTTGGAAGAAAGGCTCGGATTGCCGATACTTTCTCTCTGACCTCCTGAGCCGCATCTTTGCTGTCCATCTCCAGTACAAATTCGGCAAATACAAGCGAATAACCTTCCTGAGATACCGATGTCAAATGCTTCAATCCGGATATTGGATTGACCGCATCTTCAATTTTTTTGGTGACTTCCGTCTCGACAGCTTCAGCACCGGAACCGGGATAAATAGTCGAAACAATAACAAATGGAAAATCGACATCCGGCATATTGTCAATATTCATTTCCTGAAATGATGTGTACCCCAAAACCACCAGAGCAACTATCATCATTACCGCAAAAACCGGTCGTCGTATGGAAACTTCGGCTAATTTCAATGTTCCATCCCCTCTCCGGCAGTGACGGTTAAATCGGTAAGTTTTATCAGACAATTATCACTGAGATAATCCTGGCCGAGCGTAACAATTGTATCACCAATATTCAGTCCTGACTTTATTTCAGTTGAACCGTTGAATTTTGCTCCCAAAATTACTTCTTTTGCCATTGCTCTATCGTCGTTTATAACAAACAAATATTCTTTATTATTACGAGTCAAAACTGCCGACTGCGGAACCACAAGAATATTATTGAAACTCTCAACAACAACTTCGGCGCGGGCAAACATACCCGGTTTGAAAACATGAGTGGAATTATCGATCTCTATTGCAGCCTGAAATGTTCTCGTTACCGGATCGGCCGAACTGGCCACCATCGCGACTTTTCCAACCGCTTCAAATCCATTGACCGATTCGACTACAATCCTGACTGTATCGCCGATGTTAAAATAGCCAATATCTGTAGAATTGACACCCAGTTTCATCCTTAGCGTTTCAATTGT
>JAUVBC010000299.1 GCA_030591405.1 Candidatus Zixiibacteriota bacterium | reverse complement strand
TTACGAATCAAAACTAATTAAAGATATTGAAATTCAAAAAATATCAGAGACGATAAACTTAAATATCAAGCTGAATAGAAAATTGCTTTCGATTAAAGGGATCACCGTTACCCCGAGCCGTTTTTCGATTATGGGGACCGAACCGACGACTCAACAAAGTCTGACCAGTCAGGAAATCGCTTCTGTCCCGCAAGTCGGCGATGATTTTTTCCGAGCGATTAGCAGACTTCCGGGGCTCGGCAGTAATGATTTTTCAGCAAGAATGACGGTGCGTGGCGGCGAGTTTGATGAGGTTCTGGTCACTCTTGACGGACTCGAAATTTATGAACCGTTTCATGTCAAAGAGGTTGATGGCGGCGCAATTAGTATTATTGATGTTGCCGCAATTGACGGGATCGATCTTTAAACCGGCGGCTTTCCGGCCAATTATGGCGATAAAATGAGCGGTGTCTTTAATATAAAATCAAAGCAGGTAAAACCGGGTGAGCGGAAGTTTTCTGTCGGTCTTAGTCTTTTGAACTTTAAAGCTCTTGGCGAAGGCAGGTTTGCCAACGATAAAGGTTCCTGGCTGGTTTCGGTTAGACGCGGTTATATCGATTATGTTTTAAAACTTACCGGTGATGATGAAGACCTCAAGCCGACCTATTATGATTTGTATGGTAAGGTAGATTACCAATTAAATAATAACACTGCTATCTCCGCCAATTTTCTGCATGCCGGAGATAAACTAAAATATGCGGGAGTAGGTATATATGATGGTGATTTTCTAACCAGTAAATATGGCAATAGTTATGGATGGTTGACGCTTAAGCTTATTCCAACTGACAAACTGGCAATAAATACATTGTTGTCAACCGGAAAGGTTGATAATTATAGGCTTGGGACGACATTACATTATATCCTGCCAACAATTAACATGTCAGTTCGCGACCAAAGAGATTTTAGATTTTACGGATTTAAAACTGATTGGGAATATAGTGCCACCGAAAATTATTTGATAAAATTTGGTTATGAATATAAGAGATTATGGTCTGATTATGATTACCTGCATCAGCAGTATTCCAATTTCCATGTCAATCAATTCGGAGAGATTATTCATGTAGATATTGATACTACCATTTCGGTTTTTGAAAAATCGGGATATCAATTAAGATCCTATTTATCTAATCGAATTCGCCTGACAAATCGAATTGTAACCGAATTTGGTTTTAGGTACGATAATACATCATATTCGAATGACAAATTGATATCGCCACGAATTAACGCAGTCTATAATTTTGAAAATAATACGTCAATTAGAGCCGGTTGGGGATATTTTTATCAAAGTGCAAGTATCGATAATATATTTATTGGTGATGGTGAAACAAGTTTTTTCCCTGCAGAAAAGGCTGAGCATTGGGTAATCGGTTTACAACATAGCTTCAGAAATGGGATCAATCTCAGACTGGAGGGTTATTATAAAATATACTCAGAGCTACGACCAGATATGAGATCTTCTGTCTACAGCCTTGATCAATTTCCTGAATTAAGTGATTATAGAACAATTTACTATCGCGCAAAATCTTATTCAAGAGGAATTGAATTGTATCTCAAGAAGGATATGGTAAATAAATTTTCGTGGTGTTTCAGTTATGCCTATGCCAAGGCCGAAGATAGCCTTGATCATATATATTTCCCGCATCAAGATGAAAGTAGGCATGAAGATGAAATTCTGCCAACGCCGTTTGATCAGCGGCATACATTATATTTTGATTCAGGTTATCGCCCATGGTCTCATTGGCTGATTAATATTGCCTGGCAGTATCATACCGGATGGGCATTTACAAATAATGTTTTGGATGACGATCCTTATTTTCCGCGCTGGATATATAACGGGCAGATGAGAGGCCGCCATAAACCATTTAGTCGCGTTGATTTGAGAATTAATAAGGATTATAAAATTGGCAACGGGAAACTGACAGCTTTTATTGAACTTATTAATGTTTTAAACAGAAAAAATATCCGAGCGTATGAGTTTAAATATTTTAGAATAGGCGACAATTGGTATCCTGAAAAGAAAGCGGAATATTGGCTCGGTATCCTGCCATCGTTTGGTTTGACCTATCAGGTGAGTTTTTGAATTGATTGAGCTGATTTGAATCAATCTCTTTATGGGGCAGATGTGGATTCCTTTGGTTATCTGCCGCCCACAAAAATTATGTCTATATAAAATAATGGGTTCCCGTCTGCTATGGCGAATTCACATACAATCTATTTATTAGAGTACATAAAAAAAGTCAGGAGCGCTCGGCTCCTGACCTATAAAAATCTAACCCGGCCAATCTGAAGATTGACCGGGCACAGAATCTTATCTAACTAACCCACAGCCCTTCGTTTATCTCAGGATTTAAAACAAGCTGTGGGGCACCATTATATTATTTTCTACAAACTCTCGAAGCGGGCCTGGAAAAATCTGAGAACTTTTGGTTCAAAGACAAATTTCAAACCTTTAATATGATCCCGGTTATGATACAGATTAATCATTCCCTCGGCGGCATAATCCATATGACTCTGGGTATAAACTCGCAGTGGAATCGTCAGACGAACCAGTTCCAGTTTCGGTTTCCGGTTTTCACCGGATTCTGGGTCACGTCCGGCTGAAACATTACCGCGTTCCATTGCCCTCACTCCGGTTTCGACATAAATTGCCGCCGCCAGCGCCTGTGCCGGATACTGTTCCTGATCAATATGCGGTAAAAAGCTGCGGGCATCGAGGAAGATGGCATGGCCACCGTGCGGGACAACATGTGGTACTCCGGCATCGGTTAAAAGTTCACCAAGATAATTGGTCTGTTCGACACGATATTTGATATAATCATCGGTTTCGACCGATTCACGAATACCCTGCGCCAGCGCCGCCATGTCACGGCCAGACATACCGCCGTAAGTATGCAAACCTTCGAAAATGACGACCTGCGCTTTGGCATCGACAAAGAAATCTTCATCGTTCATTGCCAGAAAACCGCCAATATTAACAAGACCGTCTTTTTTTGCTGAGCAGGTGCAGCCATCGGTGAATGAGCAAATTTCTCTGACGATTTCTTTGATCGATTTATTGGTATAACCTTCTTCACGTTTCTGAATGAAGTATGCGTTCTCAATCGTTCTCGTATTATCCAGCATGATCTTGATGTCATACTTGTCACAGAATTTTCGCAATTCCTTCAAATTAGCAATTGAAATCGGTTGACCACCGGCCATATTAACGCAGGTTTCATAACTGACATACGGGATTTTATCGGCGCCGACCTCATCGACCAATTTCTGCATCTTGTTCATATCGACATTACCCTT
>JAUVBC010000288.1 GCA_030591405.1 Candidatus Zixiibacteriota bacterium | reverse complement strand
GAAAATGTTACCGAAAGAGATTTATGGGTACTAAAATAAAACTTACCAAGCAGCAGATGAAGGAAGATAAGTTCACGACCTTCATGCTTCAGACAAGAGATTGGATCCAGGAAAATTGGCAGATCGTTGGAATTGCAGTTGTTGCAATAATAGTGATTTCTGTTGGGGCTATATATTATTCAAATATGAAATCTGGCCAGGCAGAAGAAGCGGCAGATCGTTTTGCCGAAGCTATTTCCAAATATCGGCAGCAAAACTTTCAGGTCGCTATTCTTGATTTTAATAGTATCGCAGATGAATATTCAGGCCCGGTTGCGGCCTCGGCGGTATTTTATGCCGCCAATTCTTATTTTGAAAGCAAAAATTATGATGAAGCGATCATTAGTTATCAAAAATATATTGATAAATATCATGCTGATGAGATAGCAACATCTTCGGCATACGCCGGAATTGCCGCATGTTATGAGACCAAGCAGGAGTTCCAAACGGCATCCGAAAAGTTTTTGGAGGCTATTCGTTTATACCCTGGTTTACCGGGTGAGCCGGATTATCTGCTTGGCGCAGTTCGGAACTATGTGAACGCCGGGATGGAGACCGAAGCTCAGCAGACCCTGGATAAACTAAACAAAGATTATGCCGGAACCGATCAACAACGGGTCGCAACACAATTGGCCATGAAACTTTTGATAAAATAGGTCGGAAATCAGGTTTCTGCCATGTCAGAGAAGAAAAAACTGAAAGTTGCGCTTCTTTGGCATATGCACCAGCCTTATTATTTTAATCCCGAAACGCAAAAATTTCAAATGCCCTGGGTCAGATTACATGGCCTGAAGGACTATCTTGATATGCTTCTGGCGGCAACCCGTCAGAAAAACAGCAGAGTGACTTTTAATCTTGTACCATCACTTCTGGATCAAATTGAACTGTACTGTCAGGGTTATACCGACAGATTGCAAGATTTATCGCTTATTCCTGCGGGAGAGTTGAATTTAGAGCAAAAGCGAGAGATATTAAATAATTTCTTTTCCGCACATTATCCGCATATGATCAAGCCGTATCCGCGCTATCGTCAACTGTATGATAAGCGGGAAAACAGCAGATCCGATTTGGACCTGGCCATTAAAACTTTTTCATCATCGGAGTGGCGTGATTTGCAGGTCTGGTCCAACTTGGTCTGGATTGACCCCACCTTTCGTAATGAAAAACCTGTTGCCGATCTTTTCGCCAAAGGCAAAGACTTTACCGAAGATGAAAAAAAGAGTCTGCTTGATTTCCAGATAGAATTGCTGCGGAGAATTATCCCGGAATATCAAAGACTCTATAAAAGCGGCCAGATAGATATCTCTTTCTCACCATATTATCATCCGATTCTGCCGTTATTGATTGATACCGATTCCGCTCGAGAGGCAATCCCTGATTTGGAATTGCCTCAAAATCGATTTTCCAATCCGGACGACGCCAGTTGGCAGATTATTGAATCAATAAAAAAATTTCAGAAGCTATTCGGCCGAAAACCTGCCGGGATGTGGCCATCCGAGGGCTCGGTTTCTGAAGAAACCTTGAAATTATTCTCTCAAAATGGTATAAAATGGGTTGCGACCGATCAGAAAATATTAAATTATTCATTGATTAAAAGCGGGATAGATCCAAAAAAATATACTCCTCATACTGCATATATTTATAAGGGAGCGTCGGAGACTTCATTGTTTTTCCGGGATCAGGGACTCTCTGATAAAATCGGTTTTGTTTATTCAAGCTGGGACCATACCCGGGCAGTTGATGATTTTATTTCAAATCTCAAGGAATTGGGCAAGTATTTAAAAGGGAATCTTGAAAACACAGTTGTCCCAATTATTCTCGATGGGGAAAATGCCTGGGAATATTACAAAAATGATGGCACCGCTTTTTTGAGATATTTTTATCAGGCTCTTTCCGAAGATAATGAAATTGAAATGGTAACTTACTCTGATGCCGCTGAACAAATCCAACCAACCAATCTGACCGCTCTTTATGCCGGCTCATGGATCAATCATAATTTTAAAATATGGATCGGCCATCAGGAAGATAATGTTGCCTGGGATCTGTTATATCATACCAGAAAAATGTTGGTTGATTATCAAAATCAGAACCCGGAAACCGATTCGATAATTTTGGAACAGGCTTGGCGTCAGATTTATATTGCCGAAGGATCGGATTGGTGCTGGTGGTATGGCGATGATTTTGTCAATGAATATAATTTTGAATTTGATCTGCTTTTTAGGAAACACCTTTGTTTTGTATATAACCTTCTGAATCAGAAAATTCCTGCCCAATTGGACCAACCGATTCATAGTGATAAATTAGAAACACAAATGATTGCCCCGGAATCTCTGGTTTCACCTGTTTTGGATGGTCGTTTGACTCATTACTATGAGTGGAGCGGTGCCGGAAGTTTTAATTGTTCACTCCATAATAAAACGATGCACAGGGCCAACCTGATAATAAGACGAATATTTTTTGCATTTGATTATGATCGATTCTACATTCGTCTTGACTTTGAAACTAAATTTAATTTAGTTGATTTAGAAAAAGTTCTGATAAATATTGATTTTAAAGATGTTTGTAATAAAGAGTTTTATCCCGGAGTTAATAAAGGGGATGTTTTCGGGGATTTTGAATACAGATATGATCAGATAATTGAGATCGGGATCGATCGAAAATTGTTATTGCCGGAGGGATTCGGCAAAGTTAAATTTTCGGTGACTGTATTGGACGGCGATAAGCCTTTAGAGAAATGGCCGTCAGATGGATGGATTACGGCAGATATTCCTGAGCGAGAAAAAGAAATATTTTGGCAGGTTTAAAAATGGAGTGGAGATCATGAATTCATTTTTTGATGATGAGAATAAAAATAGAAATGACCAGGAGATCCCCGGGTTGGGTAATACGAATGAAGGCTCGTCCAAATTTGCAGGATTAGACCATGATCGCGGAGTTATTGCGGCCATATTATCGTATATCCCGTTCTTATGCTTGATACCGCTGCTTCAAATGAGGGATAATGAGCAGGCAAGATTTCATAGCCGGCAGGGTCTGGTATTGTTTCTAATAGAACTTCTGGCTGTCCTGTTTCTAATTCCGGGGCTGTCATCATTAATTTGGAAAACAGTTTTGATTGTCGCTCTTGGTGCGTCAGTCGCTGGTATAATCTTTGGACTGCAGGGCAAAATGTATAGAATACCATTTATTAGTGATATCTCCGATAAGTTAAAATTGTAATTCTTTACTTTCTGCACCTAAAGTTTGGATTAGTAATAATCAATAATCTCTTTTAAACATTGATACTTTAATGATCAATAAATTTAATGGATTTTCAAAAGAATCCCTGACATTTCTTACCAACGTAAATAAGAAAAACAGCAAGGAATGGTTTGAGAAAAACAGGGATACATATGAAAAACAGTTATTAGAACCGTTTCGTATGCTGGTCGCT
>JAUVBC010000267.1 GCA_030591405.1 Candidatus Zixiibacteriota bacterium | reverse complement strand
TGTTCCAATAGATGCGCGGTTCCGATATTACCGATTTTTTCATAGGCCGATCCGGCTCCGGCGCAGATATACCCAGTAAAAACCGGAGCATTGGTTCGTTCGACTACCATTACAGTTAATCCATTATCCAGTTTTATCTCGTTAACCGGGAATGGTTGCTCCTGATCTGCCCAGGCAGTACAAGACGACATTATGAAACAGATGGTAACAATAAGTGTAGTCAGTTTTATTTGTTTCATGCTGATCCTTTATTTATTGGTTTCAATAATTTCAAATATTTTATCAAGATTGTCTATGCAATAATCGGCCTCAATTGGAAATTCGCCGTTTCGTTTTATTAAAACAGATTTAGCTCCGATTTTATTTGCGGTGAGAATATCAACTTCGGTGTCGCCGACAAACAGAATTTCAGAGTATGGCTTGTCGCATTTTTTCAAAATTGCATTGGTCATCTTATCGGATGGTTTATACGCACCAACAATGCCCGAAATGACAATTTCATCAAAATAGCTAAAAATCTCAAAGGTAGAGAGTTCTTTGTCAAGGACATCGGGATCGGCATCGCTGGCAACAATCAATTTTATATTCATCTTTTTTAATTTTTGAAGAGTCGGGATGGTATCGTCAAAAAGATTGGCATTATTAAGATATGCTTCACCGTAAAGTTTATCTGCCTTATCGCTGATATCTTCGACGTTAAACTTGTCTGCTGCTTTTTTAAGTACAATTGCGATGATCTCTTTGATCCCAATAAATTTGACCGGGTTTTTCTCGCGATAAATTATCATAAACTCTTTAATCAGAAATTCCAGAAGCTCTTTTCTCAAATCTACATTTTGGGGAGCAAGCCATTCTGAAAATGCTATCAGACTTGAGCGGGCCTTGACTAATGTTCCGCCAACATCAAATATCACAGTATGAATCATCTATTTATTTTTCCTCTTAATCAATCTCGTTGTAAAAATTTACGACTTTACTTTTTATCCAATCACGAACTCTTGCGAATTCCTTTCGCCTATCATCTTCTGACTGATACAGCCGGTCGGGGTTCTCTGTATCCCAATGAATATGATTGACGTGGCCGGGGAAAACCGGGCAGTTGTCGCGGGCGTAATTGCACATTGTGATAATATAATCGGTCCAATTAATTAACTCCGGAGCAAGATATTTGGAGGTTTGCTCTGAGATATCGATACCAACTTCTTTCATTGTTGCGATTGTCGGCGGAAGGACCCCGATTGGTGAGACACCGGCGGAGTTGACCTCAAAACGACCGTCGGCCAATTCTCGTCCCCAGCCCTCGCCCATCTGAGATCGGCAGGAGTTTCCTGAGCAAACAAAAAGTATTTTTTTCATTTATTTTATTTTTTTCACTTTTAATAATTTATATACGTTATAATTTCAAACAAGATACGCAATTTGATAAAAATTGTGAAGTATAACGTTTTAATTATTTGAGGGGATTCTTATGAATATCACCGATCCCAAAATCAATGAATATATCAAAAACGGTATGACCGCTGAGGATGAAATTCTAATCGAGATGGATAATTATGCCAAAGAAAATAATTTCCCGATAATCGGCCCGATGTGCGGTGTTTTACTACGGCAATTGGCGCTTGCGATTGGGGCAAAAAACATATTTGAGATGGGTTCCGGTTATGGATACTCAGCCTATTGGTTTGCTGGCGGGATGCCAAAAGATGGTAAAATTATCTGTACTGAAGGATCCCAGGAAAATAAAGATCTGGCGATGGGATATCTTAAACGAGGCGGTTATGATTTGATGGTCGATTTTTATGTCGGCCGCGCTCAGGATATTATTAAAAAATATGATGGGCCGTTTGATATAATTTTAAATGATGTTGACAAGGAACAGTATCCCGAATGTTTTGATCTGGCGATTTCACGGCTTCGCAAAGGTGGTTTATTTATAACCGACAATGTTTTGTGGAGCGGACAGATATTCGAAAATAATCCCGACGAAGCGACGCAGGGCGTATTGGAATTCAACAAAAAGCTGTTTGCCTCAAAGGATATTTTGTCCTCGATAATCCCAATCCGTGATGGCTTGGGATTTGCGGTGAAGTTGTAAACAAAAGATAGGTGTCGGTGACACCTCCCCTACAATCTATCGAAATTCTGCGGAATTACGACCTGCGAGAACTCTCTTTATATTTTATGAGAACTTTTCCAAAAGAGAAAGAAATTTCTGCTCCCTGAGTGTATCGGCATTATTGTCAAAATAATATTTTTTAAGAAAATCATAAGAACTTTGAAGTTGTTTTCTTGGTGCAGAAGCGGATTCCTCCAGTAATCCATCGATAAAGGAAGGGATATGAATAAATTTTATTTTTTGATTTTCCTTAAGCTTGTCCATTATTTCATTTTCATATATGACTATAGTCGCCTTATAACCATCAAATGATATTGATCTTAGAGGAGCGATCTCGGTGCCTCTGAAAATAAAATTTATTTTTCTTTCAAATAAATATTCTTCCGGGACATTTTTTTCATGACCCGGCCGGCCTCGCTTGGAAATAGGCTGGTGAGCGATATACTCGTCGGTTAATCCGGTATTGCACTCAATAGCCATCGGCAGTTGAGAGTAGTACATCAGCATAGCCTTGGTACCAAAGAAACCTACCGTGATGTCGAATCCGTCGAGGCAATTATGCAGTTTAGCACCGTCAATTTGTGCCTGTTTTACAATACCCAACTCGTAATGAGAGCGCTCACTGGCAATCCCATTAATTATTATTTTTTCCGGAATAAATTGATCCCAGCGAAAAATCACTGTGCCTATTATTAAGATTGCGACGGAAAATCGTACAAGGTTATTTCGACTCAACAAGGATATGGAAGATTCCAGAAAGAAAAAACAGATGGGGGTGATTGGAATTAGAAATCGCGCAAACATAAAGTCGCCGCCAACTCTGGCAACGTAAAATAGATAAGGTAAAATGAAGAGTATCGCTAATAACCGGGCACGAGCTATCTGTTTTGGAAAAGATTTCTCTTTTAAGTATTCTGAATACAATCCGGGAAGAGTGAGAACCAAAATTATTGGTATCAACAATAGAATATAATATGTTTTAACGTATAACCAGAGATAGATCAAACCCTGTGAGTACCATGATAAATTGGCTGATTTTGCATAATATGTGTTTGGAAAGGGGTAGCCATAATAGGAATAGCGTAATATCCAATATGGAATATAAATCACTAACAAAGGCGTTAAGAACATCAGAATATTGGTGAGCGGCTTTTTGTCCTTCAAAAATATATATGGCAGGCTCATTATATAAAAAATCATTGCATCGGGCCGGGTCAAAACAGCCGCAATCAAGACCAGCCCGGCCAATAAATGCGACAGTTTTGATTTACCAACAATTAGAATTACAAAACCGAGTGTGATTAACCCGGTGGCAAAGGATGTCTCCAGACCCGATGTCGCAAAGACCTGATAATCATAATGGAAAAGTAACGCTATTGCGGTTATTGGGAAAATGATTTTGCCTTTAAAAGACAAATCCTTAGATAGTGAAAAGCTCAAATAGATTATCAACAGTATGAACCTCCCCCGATTTAGTGGACACATCGAGAAGATAGAGTTAACTTCTATCAGGATGTGTGTTTATGTCGTTAAAGCGTCGTCAGTTTGACCGTGCTTTCAAAGTTGAGGCAGTGAGTTTGGTCACTGAGAAAGGTCGCCCGGTTGCGGCAGTAGCCCGAGATTTGGGTATTG
>JAUVBC010000044.1 GCA_030591405.1 Candidatus Zixiibacteriota bacterium | reverse complement strand
ACCGTTCCCTTTTTCCATCTCGGAGAGAATATAATTTGTAGTTCCGTTCAGGATACCTTTGACTTCGGTAATTTTACTTCCGGCTAATGTTTCGCGGGCCAGATTAAGCATTGGCGTTCCGCTCATCACGGTTCCCTCATAAAGAAACTCAACACCCTTATCTTTGGCTAATTTGATCAATTCCGGCAAAAACAGGGCCACCGGACCTTTGTTGGTTGTGGTCACATGCATCCCTTTTTCAAGCGCCGCTTTTACATGAGTTGTTGCCGGTTGACCAGTTTTAATATCCGTATATGTCGCTTCGACCATAAAATCGGCGTCGGCAGCCTTAATCAAAGCCAGCGCATCACCATCAAATTGGTCTGATAGCCCATCAAGTTTTCCACTTGATGCGGCTTTAAGTGCATCTTCCAAATTTATGCCATTTGCATTATAGATACTGCCTTTCAGCATATCACCGATGCCAACAACCTTTATATCAAGATTGTAATTATCCTTAAGCAGTTTTTCTTTTTGCATAAAAAGTTCGGCCAGACCCTGTCCAACCGTTCCAAAGCCGATCAACAATACTCGCATTATTTCTTTTCTCCTAAAACACTATTAAATATTACTATTATTTTGTTTGATATCGATCAGGTGCATCAAATATATCTATTACATTAACTCTTGAATTAAATTTTGCCGAATGAATTGTTCCTTCCGAGATAAAATACTGTTCACCTTTGCGATAAGTTTTGGTTTCGTCACCGATTGTTAATGACATCTCTCCATCAAGCATGATTCCCCACTGGGCGCAATGTGAATGCGGCGGGACCTCTCCTACCGGCTGAATATCGAAAAAGACGACTTGCTTTGCATCGTTTTGGAGCAACCAGCCGCGAACACCCTTTAAACTTATATCTATCTCAGGCAGACCGCAAATCATATTCGGATAGACTGTCCCATCCCACTTATTATTTGATTCAGTCATCTATTTTCAATCCTTGTAAGCGATACCGGCAAATTTCGTCAGATGGCCGCGACGCATAATTTCACGGGCATCTTGATCGCATCGGATTGATTTGTGATAAATCACATCACCGATCAATTCGGCTTTTTCTTTTCTTTCATCATCTGATAAGAAATACGCTTCCATCGTGTCATAAGGTCTCGAGGTTCCATCGCTTTCATATTTGATCGTGATATTGCAGCCAGCATCAAGAACCTTAAAGGCATTTTCGGTCCAGTTAAAATCGGGCATACCAAGATCGGGATTGATTCTCAGATGAGCCGCCAGCGAGATACCTTTTATTCCCGACTCCTTAAGTTCATTGGAACATGCAATAAATGTCGCAGCACTGGCAGCATTGCCAATATTGATTTCATAGATCGGGGTGGTGCCATCATCACGAAGATACTCTTTGATGATATTCAATAGCATTCGGAACTGAATTGTGTTCTGGATGGACAGCAGCATCGATATTTTGAAACTCATCGTCGGAATTTCACGGGCAAAATAACAGGCGGCTACAATCGTTGACCAGCTTGGATTCAAGAAAAAGTTACCACCTGTTTCCAATCCGGCTCTGATAACACCATCAAGATAGATCAAATGATTATTATCGCCCACCTCAATTCCACCAAAATTTCCAAATGGTGTTCCCATATTTTTGAGTATCAGCTGACTCATCCCATCGCCAAGATCGCGGCGATCAAAATTGTTACCGGTAACCTTTTCGATTTGCTCAAACCGTCGCTCCGGCATCGGAATACCAATCAGATTGGCCAAACAGAATTTACTCGCCTTTAATATATTTTCAGCCATCGCCAGTGTAGTCATCAAATCGCCGGAATAAACATATTGTTCGGTTAGCGCTACAACTGAAATCATCTCAGTCGAAAAAAGAACGTCTTTATTGGCTGCAATTCGGCGGATACAATCCAAAGTAACATAGGCTCCCTGAAAACCAGAAACCTGAGTTGTGCATACGCCCTCTTTAGTAACTTTCAGATTCTCTTTTGCGATAAAATCTTCAACTTTCGGAAATTCTTTAACGAAACCTTCCGCTTTTTCAAGCATCTCGCCAAAACCTTTTTCCTCAGCTATTTTTTTCCTTGTCCCATATACTCGTTTTTCATTGATGCTGTCGTTAATAGATTTGGAACCACCGTATGAATCGATCAAAGCATCGATTGTTTTCATATCATTCTTACTTAGGAATTTGAAATGCATATTTACAGTCCTCCCGGCAAATTATAGATACTTAAAATATATTGTTTACTCTGTTTCCCTTTTGGTCTTATTAAAACTTTGAGTCATCGTTATACAAAGTAAAACAAATCCGACGTAATTTCAAGCTGTTTTTAATAATTGTATTATATGATGTGTTACTTTATATATTATACGTAACATTAACATATTTAATACTATACCATTTCATAATAAATTATTTATTGCTATACTTTGGCCTCCAGCCATTGGCCCTTTCGATAATACCAGTAAAAACTGACTGCCGAAACAAATGTTGCCGCAGTAATTGACCACCAAACTGAATTTGGACTGTAATGAAGAATTTGAGTAAATATGTAAATTGCTGGAATTTCCAATACCCATGAGTGCCCAACACTGACAACCATGGCCGGTGTATTTAATCCTACTCCTCCATAAACCTGTTCGAGCATCAAATAAATTCCGGTGAATGGAAAGCCAACAGCCATAATTCTAAGTAGATTAACTCCGACTTGAACAGTTTCCGGATTATCAAAATAGATCTCCATAATCGGCCTGGCAAAGTAGGCAATAATCGCCGAGACCGCCAGCATAATACCGATTGACAATAAAATCGCCTGATCGGCCGTTTTCTTCGCTCTCTCCTTTTTCCCAGCCCCAAGATTATGTCCAATCAATGACCCCAAGCCTAATCCAATACCAACCAAAATCGCGATTCCAATCGCGGCAATTGTCATCCCGACGCCATAGGCAGCTATTACCGAATTGCCGAAAATCGCCACCATCGGCATAATGGCCAAGCGAGCGCCTGAAAATGATAAGGAACCGAGCCATGCCGGAAAACCTATCTTTAGTATTTTAGTTATCGTTGCTACCGACATTGGGACTTTGCTTCTGAAATGCAGCTTGACATTTGTTTTATTGGTGCAAAATATCGCAATACCTACAAACAAAGTTATAGTATAAGAAGCCACCGATGCCACCGATGCCCCAAGCACTCCCATTGCCGGGAAACCGAGATATCCAAAAATCAAAATAGGATCCAGGACAATATTTAAAATTGTCGAGCCAAGCATTAATCCCATGGCCAGATTTGGATTAGCCACTCCCCGCATAGCGGTGTAGACCGAATAGGTGCAGAGTGAAAATCCCATCCCGAGAAACATCACCCGGCCATACTGAGCCGCAAGACCGATTGTCTCCCCTCTGGCACCGGCAAAATAGACAATATCTTCAACAAAGAAATAGCCAAGAACCCCAATAATGGAGCCAAAGATAAATTTGAGCAGATAGGTCTCTTTTATTGCCGTCTCAGCAGCATCATATTGTTTCTCACCATACCGTCTTGAGATTATTGCCACTGAACCAGGACCAATCAGCATATTTATTGAGAAGAATACCCAGGCTACATTGGCAAAAATAGTTACCGCCGCCACCGCCGTTTCACCATCAGCGAGCCTTGAAACCCAAAACATATCAACCATATGATAAATATGACCGGCAAGAAATCCGATCATTGAGGGGGTCCCCATTTTTAGAATTGACCTGATAATGGAACCTTCGGTATAATCTGCCTTTTGTTTGATATTCTTTTCGTAGACCTCAGCCATTACTTCCCTCGAAACTATAATTTCGTAATATACAAATATTTTGATTAGAAATGATGGTTTATTTTAGAAATGCGATTCTGGGGAATTAGGATATAAATTAAAGCAGATTTTTAAAACTCTTCAAAGAATCGTTCTATACCTTTTCGAATTGATCGGGCGACTTTCTTTTGGAATTTTTTGGTTTTAAGCAAAGCCTCATGTTCCGGCAGAATAATAAATGCACATTCCACCAGCACGGCCGGATATTGTGTTGGACGGTTAACCGCAAAATTGCCATGATACAGTCCATAATTATTAAAACCGGTTCCTTTGATTAATTCGCGCTGAATCGTCTTGGCTAGGTCAAGTGAATGAAGATGATAATAATAAGTCGAAACGCCATTATTTTCATACGGATCGATACCATCCGGCAAAGCATTATTATGAATCGAAATAAACAGATCGGCATTGATCGCATTGGCTATTTTGGGTCGGTCATAAAGAGGCAATGCTGACATATCTTCGCGAGTCATTATAACAATCGCGCCTTTTTTCTCCAACTCTCTCTTTAATTGAAGCGCAATATTAAGATTTGCTGCAGCCTCGGTCAATCGCGTTGGTCCGATAGCTCCAGGATCAGGTGAATGCCCCGGGTCGATTACAATCTTTTTATTTCTAAGTTTATTAACATATTCGGGCAGTTTGTTAAACAAACACTTTAATATGTTCCCTTCGTAATAAATATCATATCCCCAGATTGGAGCTTTAAAATGAAAGTCTAATTGATAAATATCAGGTTCTGGCTGCGACCATCTGATATAGTTTATGTTATCATCCTCAAAATCGTACCGTATCCAATCAGTGTCAGAATTTGCCCCATATATTCGAAGCCTGGCTGAGTAACGATCCTGTTCTTCCAACTGAAATGGATGTTTTTCAGAAAGTGGGATTTCGATTAAATGCTGCTCCGAATCTGAAAAAGTTCTAATCGCTCGCACATAAGATTTTTCAGGTAGATTGCCAGCATCAAGAAAACGAACTGACCGACTCTGAATCCAGCCAAACTGAGTTTGCGATAACTTCAATTTTATCCAGTCGGCCTCACGGCCAACAGCTAATGCTTTTACCCCTTTTGGTTGGAAAATCGACAGATAACCTCGACGTGGCCCAACTCTGATGATTGAAACCGAATCGATTAATTCAACCATCCGGGGATAACTATCTGGATTTATATTAATGTAATATGATGAGCTATCAACGATTGTTTTATCACAAGATTTCAGCAGTTTCAAGTAATCAAAATCAAGAAGTTCTGCCGGAGTATCTAACAATAGATTATATATATCTTTTTTCTCCGGACCTTTGAGAAAATATTGAATTCGCGTTGAATCTGGAAGCTGGTCATATCCGATATCATAATATCCCCGGTAATTGCCTTCAATCTTTAATGAGTCAGGGACCGCGCCAACACCAAACACCGTCTCCCCCCAATATGCCTGTGATTGTGGAGCGATTTCGGCCATCGGGACAGAATCAATTAGGCCTGAAATAGAAAACCACGCCAAACATGATGGTGTAGCTTGAAACTCAACGATAAGCCTGTCACCGGCGGCTAATATCTGACTGAAGCTTGAATCTTTCAAATCAACTATTTGAAGACTATCATAATCAAATGATTCTCTTGGCAAAGGAACTTGAACCGGCCAAATTAATCGAGCGGAATCCTCCCATACTAAACTCAAAAAGCGTGTATCAAAAGATAAAACCGCTTCTATATTGAATTCAAAGTTCCCCGGCTTAATCGGCAAAAAGGCCAAAAAACCTCCATTTTGATGAACAGGAACAGGAATGTTATTGATAAATAAATTATAAAATGGTGAAACTGAACCTAAAATAAAAGTTGAATCAACAGCGTTGATTGTCGCATTCTTTTTCGGATAAACTATATCTATTTGCGGTGACTGCGCCACTGCAGATGTAGTCCATCCAATTAGGATGGAAACCAAACCGATCCAAAAAATATTATACTTTGAGATACTGTTTTTCAATCTTTGGTCCGCCAATAATATTGCTGTCCACCGATAATTTTTCCATATCATACTTTATATCGGAACTTATATCATTTTTCAAGAGGATTGGGCCGTCAAGATCAAAATAATCGGCCATTGACGACAAATAAACTGCCTGCGAGATTCCAATCGAACTCTCTACCATACAACCGAGCATCACTTTGATTTTGTCTTTTCTGGCCTGCCGACAAATATCCTTAGCCGCGATAATGCCGCCTGATTTGGACAGCTTAACATTGATTCCATCAACAAAATCAGCAACTTTGTAATAATCATTTAGATAATTTAAACCTTCGTCAACAAAGAGCTGGACTTTTCCGGAATTCCCCAAGTTTTTCCATTCATTAATGAATTCAATCGATGTCGGCTGTTCCACCATTTCAACTCCGAATTTATTCAAATAGTAAATCATTTTCTCAGCCTTTTCGACCGACCACCCACTATTAGCATCTACCCTAAAAACTTTTCCGCTTATATTTTTCAAACCCTCCACAACTTTTTCATCACCATCAAAACCGAGTTTGATCTTAATAATCGGATAAGGTGAGTTTTTAATCTCCTCCAGCATCGTTTCAGGATCAGAAATGCAAACTGTGATCGAACTATATATTTTTATCGGCTCAGGAAGTTTTACAATATCCCACGGAAATTTATTGCTATCAGACGATATCTTATGAAGAACCGCCGCTATCAAAGCCGATTTGGAGATGGAGTTAATTACCAAACTATCCAGATCGATCAGATCGGCAACGCTCGGTTTTTCTATTGATATTAAATGTGCAATACCGTTATCAATATCAAGTGTTATCTGTTTTTCATCAGGGCCATAAAAAACAGATCCGGCTGCCTCCCCAAAATTTCTATTATCGATTGACACAAAAGCATTTCTTTTAATCTCTGCAGAACCTCCCGAAACGGTGAAATCTTTTTTTAATGGCAGATCAATTATAAAGCTTCTAATATTTATGGCAGTACCCTCCGAGCGCCCAAATAGGTTTCAAACAGGTCTTTTCTGTAATTATTTTTATTTGGATTTAAAGAATTTATCGCCACGCTGCTCTCACCTAATGAGGCATGAATAAACTTATCTTCGCCAAGAGCCAACGCCACATGTCCCTTGAAAAAAAGCAAATCGGCCGGTTTAATATTTTTATATGTTATCTTCTGTCCAATTTTATACTGATCCTTGCTATCACGGGGCAATTCGAAATTAAATGTTCTGAATATTGTCCTGACAAAACCGGAGCAATCAAATCCAAACGGACTGATTCCACCCCAAAGATATGGTACCCCTAAAAATCTTTTGGCCTCTTTTATAATGGCTAATGGTTTTATGACTTTGGATGATTCTAATATGCCCATATTACTCTTCGATAATATAAAACTGTTTGCATCAGAATCTTTTGAAACGGAATAATTATCCTGCCTTCTCAAGTTTGACACTTTTGTACCATAAAATAAAAATTCGGGCAAAAAAGTTGTGGCATTATTTGAATTATTAATTTTTGCTGTTTTTGATTTTACTCTATATTTTAGTGTTAACAAATAGCTTTTTAGTTTTGTCTCTGATAATGTCCTTACCGCATTTTCTCTAACCCATCCAAAATAGCCGTCCGGCTGAATTACCCGGCAATAGCCATTTTGATATTTTCCAATTGTTACCGGTTCATTGAACAACAGCTGACTTTTCCGCTCGGAGTGGAATTCCGGTTTGGCGCGAAGATCGGCAATATTCTTTTTTATAATTCCATGTTTCATATCTTCTTAATAAATACTCCAGCTATCTCAATTTCCAACAAAAAAATAACCGGATGATTTTCAAAGATTCCAACCATCCGGCTTATTATTTCAAATAATAAAGATATTATTTCAAAATATCACCAAAACAGGTCTTGATCTTGGCCAACGCCTTTTCAATATTTTCCACCGAATTGGCATAAGAGAATCTGAGATAACCTTCGCCATGCTTACCAAATGAAGTCCCAGCTAAAGCGGCGACACCATATGTTTCAAGCAGAAGTGTTTCCATCTCTTTCGATGTCTTCCCCGTAGCTTTTATATTGGGAAACACATAAAAAGCTCCCAGCGGCTTCTTGCAGGTGATCCCATCAATGCTATTGAGACCATCAACAATGATATCGCGTCTTTTCTTAAATTCCGCTACCATATTCTCAGAATCGGTTTGTGGTCCGGTCAATGCGGCACCGGCAGCGATCTGAGTAAAAGCTGAGGTGCAAGAATTACAGTTGGTTGCCAATCGCGCCACATGTCCGGCCAAAGTTTCCTGCATCACTCCATATCCAATTCGCCATCCGGTCATAGCATAGGTTTTCGACATACCGTCAAGAATGATGGTTCTTTCGACCATCCCCGGAAATTGTGTAATCGATTCGAATTTGCCTTCATAGATGATCCGCGAATATATCTCATCAGAGAGAACCCAGAGATCATTATCAACCGCTATTTTGGCGATTCTTTCAAGATCACCTTTTGTCAAAGAGCCGCCGGTTGGATTCTGAGGCGAATTGATAATCAACAGTTTTGTTTTTGGTGTCACCAAAGATTCCAACTCATCTACATCAAGACGGAAATCATTTTCTTCCTTTAACGGAATCGGCACCGATTTGGCACCGACAAAATTAATCAATGACTCATAAATCGGGAATCCGGGATTAGGATAGATCACTTCGTCATCTTTGTCAACCAAGGCAAAGATAACATAAAACATCACCGGTTTTCCACCCGGAACAATCACTACTTGATTAAAATTAGTATTAATTTGGCGGGTTTTATTTATTTCATCAGAGATGATTTTTCTGACTTCGGGATACCCGGCCGACGGGTTATAGTGAGTATAACCATCTTTTATTGCCTGAATAGCAGCATCACAAATATATTTCGGCGTATCAAAATCAGGTTCGCCGATTTCAAGATGAATAACCTCTTTTCCTTCCGCCTGAAGCTGCTTGGCGCGAGCCAGCACCTCAAAAGCGGTTTCGGTTCCCAACCGTTTCATTCTCTCGGCAAATTTCATTTTTCCTCCCAACAACGATCAGCAAAATCTGATTTGTTATTTCAGTTTAAGTAAACTCTTGGCTTTTTCGACAATAAATTCAGCGGCCAATTCAAACTCTTTGACCAACTGCCATGGTAATCCGGATTCCCCAAATCTATCCTGAACACCGATCATACCGAACGGAATCGTCTTTTCATTGCCACCAGTGGCAATAATTCCAGCTATTTGGTTACCCAATCCTCCAACCTGATGTTCCTCTGCAGTAATAATACTCTTGGTTTCGGCAGCAGCATTCAGAACAGCAACACGATCCAGCGGCTTCATTGTATGCATATTGATCACTCTGGTCTCGATATTATAATCAGTTTTTAATATCCATGCCGCCCTGAGTGACTCAGCAAGTTCCGGTCCATTTGAAATAATGGTCAGGTCTTCGTTTTCAGATTTATATTCATTCGAGAACTTGACATCAAAAGCATCTTTAAACATCGGCTGCTCACCACGGAACCTGAAAACATTAGCAGTGCCAAATTTGAATGGTGTCTTTTCATCGGTAACAATCGGAGTCGCTTCACGAGCAAACCGGATATATTTTGGTCCGACAATATCAAACAGCATTTCTTTCATCATCCGTTTGGTCTCAACCGAATCGACCGGACAGCCGACGTTCATATTTGGCAGACCGCACATCTGGAAAAGCGATTCCAATTCCTGATGAGTTGCACCATCGGGACCAACCGAAACGCCGCCATGCGCACCAACGATGATTACATTGGCATCGTTATAACAAACCGAAACGCGTAGTTGATCCAGATTGCGTGCTGACGAAAAGACACCATAAGTACCAAAAATCGGGATCTTTCCTTCTTTAGCCAATCCGGCGGCAACAGTTGTACCACCCTGCTCGGCGATACCTACAGATATCCATCGATCTTTACGCTCAGGATGGTTTTTATAAAATTCTGAGATGGTGATCGAACCGGAAATATCAGCGCCAATACAAACTATACGTTCATCATCGCCATATTCATCAAGTGCTCGTCCCATTCCTTTTCTGGTTGGATCCATTTCGGTCTTCATAATATCCTGTTTGTTCCACCAGAAATCACGTGAGAATTTTGGTATTTTATTAGCCAGTTTCTTTTCCGCTTTATCAAAATGATCGGTTCCAAATTTGAAATAGGCATCCAGATCAAATGTGTCAGAAAGGCCAAGTTCGGCAAGTGCTTTGATTGTTTCTTCATGGTTTGGCGGTTTGCCATGCCAGCCAGCCTGATCTTCCATGAAGCTGACGCCTTTACCCTTAATAGTATTGGCAAGAATAAGAGTCGGCTTTTCAGTTGACTTCCCAGCTTTTTCAAAAGCGGCAACGATCTCTTCCATATTGTGACCATCGATTTCAATAACATCCCAGCCAAATGCTTTATATTTATCTGCGATAGGATCAATACACTGAACATCTTTAGTCCAACCATCGATTTGCAAACGATTCAAATCAAGGATAGTCACAAGATTATTCAGCTTGAAATTACCGGCTTCCATAATAGCTTCCCACATCGAGCCTTCCTGTTGCTCACCATCAGAAGAGATGACATAAACCTTATAATCTTTTTTGTCCAGCTT
>JAUVBC010000010.1 GCA_030591405.1 Candidatus Zixiibacteriota bacterium | reverse complement strand
CAAATCCCTGATACGAATCGGGTTCTCCACCGCAATCTAAAATTGTTGCATCTGATCCGCTTTCAGACAAAAGAATAATATTTTTTCCATCAAAACTCAGATCTCTATTTCCGTCACCGGAATATGTCCCAGCCGTTACCAGAACCGTATCGAGTTCCTCCGCGGCATCGATCCCGGCCTGCAAAGTTGATTGCTCGGCAGGAACTCTGATAACCAATGGAGACCGGGTAACAAATGAATTCAAATCGGACCAGTCTGAATACTCATAACCATCGTACGACCGGCATCGCCACCAGTATTCGGTATCATCATCCAGATTGGAAATCTTTTCTGTTTTGGTGTTATCATTTTGTTCAGGAATTGCCTCAATTGTTTCTACAACCGTTCCCATACCGGCGTCGGAATAAATCTGAAATTCATAAGTAAGATCATCACCTTCGGCATCAAATGAGTTTTCTGTATTCAGCCTGACACCATACATAGAGACAATTTCCTGATCGATGGGAAACAACGGAGTAGGTGCAGTAGGAATTGAATTAATTCGGAAAACCGATTCACTCCAGATACCCCAGTCGGTTCCATTATTAACTCTAATCCGATAATAACTGGTCGTGCCATTATCAAGAGCAGCCCCGCTATAAGTCACAAATGTGTCTGCCGATGTCATTTCACCGGATGACCATAATTCGGCTGTCGTCCATTCGTTATCAGAACCGACTTCAATCTCATATGCAACTTGGTTCGGCGATGGATCATAAAATTTCCAGAAAAATGTTGGATAATGATTCAAGACATTGGTGACCTCATAGTCTTCAAGATGCAAATCAATCGCCAGCGGTGTTCGATGATCAAATGGAATCGCACCAATATCGTTTCTGGTTCCATCAGGATCATAATAAGCCGCATCAGGATGACCAAAGTCAATCAGGAATGAACCTTCACTCAGACTGAAATTTCTGTTGGTCGGATCAACAAAACCGGGATTTAAAGTCACATCCATCGGCCCTGGAGAACCAAATGTCCAATCGGTGCCATTACCCCAGATATTATTGTAGGCTGTATTGGCGTTGGACACGGCCGAAACACCCATATCGCAATTAGTTACAGTATTTCCATAAGCGGTTGTTGATGAACCCCTCAGGAGAAGTCCCGCTCGACCGCCATAAATAGTATTATTTAGCACCCATGTCGGAGAATCAGAATCTTCCCAGATAACAACATATGCTCCCTGATTATCATAGAACAGATTTCTTTGGATAGTACAGGATGAGTTTCCTCTTATATATACAATTCCGCCGCCATAATATGCGCCATCATCTGTAAAAATATTGTCCCTGATAACCGGGGAGCTGTTATAAATCTGAATGGCCGGTTTGCTGTATCTCTCTTTTAGAGTAAACCGTTCCAGAACTGCCAGAGGCGATTCACTGTTCTCAAAATTCACAATTGGCAAAGCGGTAGTGTATGGTTTCAATATTGTCAAAAGCGGTCCGGCCTCACTTGTCAAGGTGATCGATTTACCCTTGAAATCAAGATTGACCCGATACGTTCCTGGTGCCACCATAACCGTATCCCCATTACCGGCGGCATTAATTCCGGCCTGAATATCCGGTTGTTCTGACGGAACTTTGATAGTGGACGCATTTGATGACAAAACAAAGACAAAAAACAGAAAAATAATGGCAGAAATATTCAATATTTTCATGACAAGATTACTCCATAATCTTCATAAGATACCATACCTCATCAAGATAGCATATATAATATAGTTAACACATTGATTATCAGCAAATATTATGCTAAGAAAGAAAAGAAATATAAGAGAAGAATACGGAAGAATGCGTCGGATGGAGATTAAACCGAGAGAGTATTAATCTCCTGTGTAAGCGGCAGTTAGAATAATATCGGCCGAATAGGCGCCAGCCCTTTGATCGACCGTAGGATATACCGCTCCGCCCAGATATATTCTGATTAAATTAGCAGCGCCGCCGATCCCGGTATCTGGGATATTATGGGGATCCTCTCCAACCAGCGCTCCTGCGCCGGGTACGTCGGGAGTACCGTTAGTTGAATCAATAGTACAATCGGTATTTTTAAAATAAATAGTCAATCGATCCTCACTGCCCGGGGTACTATTCCAGAGATAAGCGGGAAGCTGCATATACATGGAGACCTCGCTGTTGGCTGTCCCCTCGCCGGAAATCTGAAAGATGCCGGAATTAGCCGCATCGGTTCGTGCCACTGTTCCTGTTACTCCCTGAAGAATATTTCCAAAATTAAGATCCTGCACCGATGATACCGCCAGAATTGCCAAAACATTGGCAACAGCCTGCCCGGTCGTAACATCCTGGGCACTCGAGATCGAAAAGATAAAAACAGACATAATTGCCAGCATCGCTATTTTTATCAAAGTTAGTTTTCTGTAATTACGCATCTTTTATCTCCAATTCCCTTTAATCATCATTTTTTTATTCACTCTATCTCAATCGCCGGTATAAGCTGCGGTTAAAACAATATCTGCCGAATAGGCTCCGGCTCTTTGATCGACGGATGGATAGACCGATCCTCCAAGGTAAATCCGTATGACTCCATCGGCACCGCCGATGCCTGTGTCAGGGATGCTATGTGGATTTTCTCCAATTAACGCCCCGCCACCCGGTGCCAGAGGGGTACCATTTGTTGTATCAATTGTGCAATCTGTATTTTGGAAAAAAATTACCAGCCGATCCTGACTGGCCGGTGTACTGTTCCACAAATAATCGGGTAATTGAAAATGCATCGATACTTCACTGTTGGTCGCACTTTCACCGACTATTTGAAAAATACCTGCCCTGATGCCATCGGTTCGGGTGATAGTTTCGGTTACACCCTGCAATATATTCCCGAAATCCAAATCCTGAACAGCGGAAACTGATAAGGATGCCAAAACTGTTGCCAGTGCTTGTCCGACAGCAACATCCTGTGCCAGCAGATGTGTTGGAGATACGGATATTAATAGAAAAACCAAGAGAAGGCTAAATCGGTAAAATTTCCCTATTCTTGAACCATCGCGCATGTTTATCTCCTCGATGAAGTTAGTTCTCAGCCACTAACTCTGTCTCAGGTCTATAAATTATACACTTATATATTCGCACTTTGGTTAAGCTAATTAACCGGCAGATTAATAATAGAGCGGAAACTGACCCGGTCGGAATAGAAATTGGTCAATCCAAAAACAAAGTATAGGGAGAAATCAAGTACATTTTATTTCAACAACAACAGGCAATATGGAGTCCAAACTAAGTCATTGTTAACTATGAGATTGGGACAAAATCGGACAGATGAGGAATTCTTTTTCTCTGCCACATAGGAGTAAGAATCTGATTATTTTTTATCGCCATTTTTAGAATAAAGACTGCGGCTACCAGACATATCAGAACCCCGGCAACCGATGCTTCTACTCCAAAAGTTCCCCCGGTCAGCCACTCCGGCCCATCAATGGCGGGAACAATCAAACCCTCAATTGAGATCCCTGAGGTGATCACACCATAAATTTTTGCCTGGAAATAATTCCAGCCAAAATGTACTGCCAGCGGAAACCATATTGTTCTGGTCAACATATAAGCTGCGGTTAATAAAATTCCGCCTTCAACTCCAACCGCAATTGATGTCCACAAAGTGGCGTTTGGATTTCCGGCATGAGCAAATCCAAAATAAAAAACACTGATTACAAGAGCAATCCAACTCCCGCAGAATTCTTCGGTCAGCTTAAAAACAATAACCCGGAATAATAGTTCTTCGACAAAAGCAGCCATTCCCATAGAGAAAAGCCCTTTGAAAGCAACTGTCCAATCCGGAAATAAAATATCAATTTTATAATATCCCAGTAAGGACAAAAGGAGGATGATAGTCGTCATTAATCCGCCACCCAGAATCAAACCATAGAATGAATCTTTGATTCCGTTGGCAAATGAGAACTCAAGGGCCGCTCGTTTTTCTATAAATTTGGTGTAAAGGCTATATAGAAAAACAAACAGAGCAAAACCAATCACGACATCCAAGCCAATCGCCAGAGTTTTATATTGCTCCGGAGTTCCCGGCAAAATTTGAGTCTCAAAAAGAAAATGCATAATTCCAACAGGCGTGATAAACATAATGACTATAATAATTCTTGTTAAAGGGAATAGAATAATTTTGCCGACCAGCGATTTTGGATCTGCTTTCGAAAGCAACATCTCGCTTTTAATAATCCGACTGTTTGCCCTTGGCATTTTATAGACCTTTACTTTATTTAATAAAATAGACGACTATTATAAAATAATGTTACATTCCCTACAAATATAGAGATAACCTTGATTATTCAAGGCTTAATCATTTAATTTTGTTTATTTGCCGAAATTGAATCTATCAAGATAGTCAAAAATTTACGGAAAACTATGTTGACTAACAATTTAACAAAATATACTTTCTAATCAGCAAAAAGAAAGAATTTCAGGAACCGAATTTGAGCCAAATAAATGAGGGGAGAAAACAGGCTTAATGATAAAAATCAATATTTCCATTTCGGTCGTTTATGAAATTAATTACATTAAGGTTGGAGAAATATTGCCGAAAATAAAAAAGTAGCTATTCTTTTGATATATATAGGATTAGCAAAATATAATTATGGTTGAACGAAGAAAATTAAAAAGAAAATATACCTCTGAGTATGTTAATGTATTTGATGAGTCCGGCGGCGATCTGGCCGGACATCTCGATAATATTACTACCGAAGGTATGATGATTGCCGGCAACAAACCGGTTGAACCGGGTAAAAATTATAAATTCCGAGTAATCTTTCCTTTCAAAGTCGACGACCGGAAACATATTGTAATCAGCGCTACCAGCATGTGGTGTAATCAGGATGACAGCAGCGGTTTTTGCGAAACCGGCTATAAATTTCAATCGGTTTCTTTTGATATCATCGATAGAATTCAAAAATTTGCCAAAGAATCGATATTCTCCGACGAACGTAAATAGTTAATTATTCCCTCTCCTTAAATTCAGATTTTCTGTTGACATTTCAAGAGATTCATCTCATTTTATTAAACAGTTGAATAAATACCTTCCGCTAATTATATATAGCGGATAGATATTATAGTCTCAAAATTATAAACAATGAGGGCGGATTATGTGTAACCATCTTCTCAAGCAGTTTTGTTTCAGTATTTTGATTATCGCTATATTGACGCTAACAGCCTTTGGTGAAGTTACCAAAGAAGATATGAAAATTCCCGAAGCAGATAATATTCAGATCATCACGCTTAACGATGGCTCAACATTGGTTGGCCGAATTACCAAAATTATACATAACGAAATTAAATTCCAATCTGATCTGGGCGAAATGACCATCTCAATCGACAAAATTATGGAAATCAAAGAAGTGGAAGATGAATCTTTCAGAGAAGGTAAATATTGGTTTCCCAATCCCAACCGAACCAGATTGTATATTGCCCCAACCGGTCGCATGCTGAACAAGGGACAGGGCTATATCTATGATACTTGGTTGTTTTTAGTCGGGGCTGCGTATGGACTTACTGACAATATTACCATTAGTGGCGGTATTTCTATTTTCCCCGGACTCAGCCTGAATGAGCAGCTTATAATTGTGAGTCCCAAAATAGGTATAAACTCTGACGGACCGATTGAATTCGCAGTAGGCGGCATGTTTATTACTGTCCCGGTCGACGACCCGGTAACAGTTGGAATTATAAATGCCATGGGAACGATCGGCTCCGATGATAAGAGCCTCACACTTGGATTAGGTTATGGATATGCAGACGGCAAACTGGGCGACAAACCAGCTGTTATTTTGGGTGGAGAATGGAGATTTACCCGAAAAATATCATTTGTTAGTGAAAATTGGATGTTACCGGGAGTTAACGACGCTATCATATCATACGGTTTAAGATTTTTCGGAGAAAAATTTTCAGCCGATATCGCATTTGCCAATATTCTTGATGAAGACGCGGTATTCCCTGGAATTCCCTATGTCGGTTTGGTCTGGAATTTTTAGATTATAATATTTGCAGTCAATCCAGCATCGATAACATACAAAAATGTCTTATTTTAGGACACGGCTAAAATAAGACATTTCTTATCAATTCGCCCAAGAGCTTGAACTACAAAACAATACGTTTTATACATAGTCAATATCATCTTTTAATAGTCTCCTTATCAGATTTGCTGAGGTTAAGAATATAAATTAAATTGTCGATAATCTATATTGTAATGTGGGGGTTATCATCTTTGGGTAAAGATATCTTTAAACCATCAAAATGGGATTTTTGATTATGTAATGTTAATCAAAAGGAGTTGGCGATGGATGAACAAAGACAAAATCAAAGATGGAAAACAGCAGAGTATTTTGAGCGCCGAGGAACATCTGATTTAAAAAAGTTTGATGTCATTGACCTGAATATCAACCAGTCAATCGGACATTTAATTGACCTTAATTCTGACGGCATGAGACTTCAGAGCGAAGAAGCAATGGAAAAAGGTGTCATTTTTAAGCTAAAGATCGATCTGCCCAAAGAAATAAAGGGAAGCGATCAATTGGTTGTTGACGCCCGAAGTCTCTGGAGTAAAAAAGATGAAAATGAGGAATTTTATCAAACCGGATTTGAGTTTTTGTCCAAATTTCCATTTCATGACGAGATAATCAGACTTCTTTTTGAAGAAGATATAACCGTGCAGACAGTGGAAAAATAGCATCATATAAACTATGATTACACAAACAGAAAAAAAAGTGGAAGTAGATAGCTATCACGCAATATATTTGGAATCATTGCGGGTTGACAGCATGCTCGATTTTGACCTATATATAGGGAAATCTAACAATTTTGTTTTATATCGAGGATCAAATCTTCCATTTAAGGAAAAAAATCGAAAAACTCTGATTCAAAACAATATTAATAAGCTTTATATCTCTTCAGAAAATCAGCATAAGTATCAGAGGTACATAGAAAAAAACATTCATCAAATTATAAACGACCCTACTATCCCGGAAAGCGCCAAAGCCGGTATTATTTATGACAACGCCAAACTGATGGTCAAGGATGTTTTAAAAAATCCTGCTTTAAAGGAAAATATCAAACGCAGTCAGGAGATGGTGGAAAATACGGTTTCGTTTATTCTTAAAGGAAAAAATACTTTTCATAGTTTGATTCAAATGATGTCGTTTGATTATCATACTTATACGCATTCAATAAATGTCTGTACTTTGGCCATCGGTCTGGCCCGTTTCTCCGGTATTGATAACCAATTGGAGCTTGATAAAATAGGGACAGGCGCCCTCCTGCATGATGTCGGTAAAACAAAAGTTTCCGAGGCGATCCTGAACAAACCGGGACCGCTGACAGCAATGGAAATGGGGTTTATAAAAAAACATCCAAAATGGGGCTATGACATCATGAAAGAAACCGATATGATTTCAGCAGATTCATATCACGCTATTTTACAGCATCATGAGAGAGAAAACGGCACCGGGTATCCCGAGGGATTAACGGCGGATCAAATCCACCCATTCGGAAAAATTGTGGCGATTGCAGATGTCTTCGATGCGATGACCACCGAAAGGTCCTACAAGCAAGCAGTCAATTCTTTTCCGGCTCTAAAAGAGATGTATCTTGATAAAGGTGCATTTAATCTGACCCTTCTCGAGCATTTCACAAAACTTATGGGACCAACCGACTTGGGGAAGATGTAGGCTACTTTAATTATCTATTGAAATTTTTTATAAAAAATAGCAAAAAAAATCTCGACAAAGTTTCCCTCTGCCGAGATTTTTTATTTGTGCCAATTTTTATTAATTTTTGGCTCTAAGCTCCGCTGCTTTTTCCTTGATCTCGGTCAAGTCGCGAACCATTTCGCTATATCCATACCAAAGGGCATAATCTGGATTGGCATGAAATACGCCCTGGAAGCCGCGCATTCGGTGCTTCAGGTGCATTTCAAACAGCCGCTGTTCAATAACTGTGGGGGCATCATGAAAAGTCAGCAAATCCGGGAAAGGAGAAGCGTAACTTTCCGGCTTCGCCAGCGATCCATCGACGTATAGGCTGGCGATCTCTCTTATGCCCTCAGCCAAAAGATGATCCAGTTCTTTGATCATTTCATCACCTTTAGCCATTTCGGCTTTGGCGAAATTCTCCGAATGACACTGACTACAGGTATTCAACATCTTGTTTCGTTCCTTGTCAAACGATTCCTGATCGAGTCGTGCCACATCGGCCGCTTTAACAACATCGAGACGCGCGGTTGGATTCCCCTCTAAATCCAGAACTCCGAGCGCCTGCAATATTGTTATCTGATCAGCTTTCCATTGTTCATCTTCCGGCAATGGTAACCGGACCGCCAAAAATCCCCAAGCGGTTCTGACTTCATGATTACCTTCCTGCATATGACAGGTCTGGCAGGTCGGTGCTGAAGCTGTCTCGGGAAGGGTTCCGTTCTGTTTCAAAAGTGCCCGCACACCATGTTTCGATGATGAGTACATCTCCCACTGTGGATGGTCAAAACCCATATGACAAGTTTGGCACGCCTGCGGTTGTTGCGCTTCTTTGACCGAAAAGGTATGCCGTGTATGGCAGGCATCGCAAGAGGCCATGCCGAATCCGGCACCATCTTCTTTTAGGACTTTAATTTCATCTTCGGTTTTTAGGCCGATTTTATGGCAACCGCCACAACCTTTCATTCCATCGTTGAGCGGACCGGGCAGATGATGCGTGGTCGGCATTGCTTTCAAAACTGCCCATGCCGCCGCATGTTTTCCTTTTGAAAACTGCTCGACCTGTGTCTCATGACATTCATTGCAGGTCTGCGGCGTCGGGATATTGACATTGGCGACATCATTCGATGTTTTATGATTTTCGCCATGACAATCGGCGCACGAAATATCATTTTCGCTATGTTTGCTTAACTCCCAATCGGTAACAATTCCGGGAGTTATTTCCTTATGGCATTGCACACAATCCTCCGCCATAAGAACCATTGGAATAATTGGCATTGCTAATGCAATCAGCAGAGATTTGAAACTCATAGTCCCTCCTATAATTTAAATTGATGTGCCTTTTAATATCAAAAAAATGAAATTCCCCAGAAAACAAATTGACCTAAGTCAAAAGTCGTAATTTTAAAGCCGATTGGAAAGAAATAATTTGTTGTATTCTAAAATTTGACAATAATAACTGCATTGACCCAATAAATATTCTCGATATTATTTTTCTGATAAATTTCAAATACAAATCCGGGCCCAACCCTGCTTGCTCATAATACCCACATTCGGCTAACCTACTAAATAACTTAGTGTTACGTTAAACGACAGATATTGGCGCTGGCGATTTTCTTGTATAAAATCAATATTTTCAATAATTTTTTGAAAGAATTTCACTTTCCATTAAACATATGAAACAAGGAAAACGTTTTAAGCGTAGTTAAAAGCAGATGGCGATTAATTAGGCATCGCTGTTTAGGCAATACTGTTGATTCGTTAGCAGAATCAAAACAGTAAAAGGAAAATGAAATGTTCAACGATTAAAGAACGTATGAACATTTTTTTTATTTTGGAGGGTTTTGGAAATGAAACAGTTGTTAAGTCTAAGAGTCTTAGCCTGGTCGATGCTGATGCTGATGCTGATATTGTTAATAGGCAATATTCCGGCAATCGCCTCAAAAACATTTCAGCCGGTTTATAAACCGACGCTGGAAGTAAAAAGAACAAGCACGCCAATCAAAATTGACGGTATTCTGGATGACGCCGTCTGGAAATCTGCCAGCCGGGTTGATAATTTTGTTGAGCGCAACCCGGGTGATATGGTCAAACCTGAGGTGGAAACCGAAGCCTTTATCACCTACGATGATGAAAATCTATATGTCGCTTTTATTTGCTATGATGATCCATCGACAATACGAGCAACGATGTGCCAGCGGGATCAATTTTATTCTGATGATGCCGTCTGTTTGCTGCTTGATACCTATGGTGAAGCAACCTGGGCATATGAGTTTTTTGTAAATCCATATGGAGTGCAGAAAGACAACCTCTGGACATCTGTTCAAGGCAGTGATTCCGGTTTTGATCTGGTCTGGCGCTCCGCCGCGAAGATCACCGAAAACGGCTATCATGTGGAAATGGCAATTCCGTTTTCCAGTATGCGATTTCCAAGCAAAGATGTCCAGAACTGGAAAATGGATTTTTGGCGTAATCGACCGCGCGAAAGTTATAACCAGTACTCATGGGCCGCGTATGACCGCAATGAACAGTGCTGGCCCTGCCAATGGGGAACCGTTGGCGGTATTGCAAATGTCGCCCCCGGAAAAGGGTTGGAGATCCTACCGACATTAGTTGCCAATCAAGCTGGTCAACTAACCAACGGCGGTTTTGACAATGAAAAGGTTGATGGCGAAGTTTCTTTGGGCGGAAAATATTCGGTTTCATCAGATGTTACAATTGAAGCTTATTACAACCCTGATTTTAGTCAGATAGAAGCTGATGCTACGCAGATTGACGTTAATACAACATTCGCCCTGTATTATCCGGAACGGCGACCTTTCTTTCAGGAGGGTAGCGATCTGTTTAGAACCTTGTTTAACTCATTTTATACCCGAACCGTAAATGATCCCTTGTATGCTGTAAAACTTACCGGTCGAAGAGAAGGTTTCAGTTTTGGTTTTATGTCAGCTCTTGATGAAAACACACCTTATATGATTCCGCTTGATGAAAGTGGCCCGCTGGTGCTTGCCGGTGAAAGTTATGTGAATGTTTTAAGAGCGGTGAAATCATTCGGAAATAATTCGCGGGCAGGTTTTGTAATCTCGGATCGTCGCTTTGAAGGTGATGGCTATGGTACGGTTGTCGGTCTTGACGGGGATATCAGGCTTTCTCAAAACTACAGCATTGTTGGACAATTCCTTAATACCTGGACCAAAGAACCAAACAAACCAGAATATACAACTCACTTGGATGGAATGGATTTTGATGAGGGAAATCACACGGCGATCTTTGATGGTGAAACATTTTCTGGCGGTGCGCTAATTTCACAATTCAGACGCCGGGCACGGAACTGGAATTTCACCTTTGATTATAATACTGTTCATCCTGAATACAGAACCGAAACCGGATACGATCCCTGGGTTAACTATCATAACGCATCCTTCTATACTAATTATAATTTCTATTTTGAGGACGGACTGCTGGAGCGGATATCTCCTCAATTTTATACTGACCGAAGATGGACCTATCAGGATGTCGAAAGATGGCGCCACTTAAACTTTGCCCTCGATGGGAACCTTAGATTTGCCCAAACATATTTTAATCTATCTTATGGAGCAAGTTCCGAATCATGGAGCGGAATTGATTATGATAATCTATGGCACGCCAATTTAAATCTGCATAGCAGATTTGGCGACAAGATCGAAATGGGACTAAGTGTCGGGAGAAATTTGGGAGTGCATCGATATTATGAGGTTCGGGGCGATCGAACGACTATTAATGCTTCTCTTGATCTGAAACCGTTTGACAGATTAATAATTGAGCCCAATTTTAATTATGCCAGAATGACCAATAATGTTACCGGTGAAGAATTATATGAAGGGTATATTTCCCGGACTCGATTTCGTTTTCAGGCCAGCAAAGAACTTGCTTTAAGATTAGTAGTCCAGTACAACGATTTTAGCGAAACATGGAATATTGATCCAATGATAACTTACAGAATCAGCCCGTTTTCTGTCTTTTATGTTGGCTCATCTTACAATTACAATAACTTTACCAATACAACGGATGATATTTCTGAATGGAAAATGTCATCGCGGCAATTCTTTATGAAACTGCAATACCTGTTTCAGACATAACACCTGATTATTATTCCCGAATTGCACCATTTGGGGAATAATCAATTAAAGGAAGTTTCGATTCTCCTCCCTTTTCGAAACTTCCTTTTTTTATGCAATAAGCCTCTTCCCGTCATTGCGAACGAAGTGCGACAATCTCAATACATTTTTCAAGCGAGTGCCCCACAGCTTGCTGTGGGTCGGCTAAATTATAATATATTCATTTGCAAATTTCCAAAATTATATTTACAATCACCTAATAATTCCGCTATTATTCAGCATGTCATGTATTTTTTGTAAAATAATCGAGCATAAAGCGCCCGCAAAAATATTTTATGAGGATGCCAATATAATCGTTTTTGCCGATATTTATCCTCGTGCCAAAATTCATCTCTTGGTAACACCGAAATTCCACTGCTCCCGGATAATGGACCTGCCTGATAATTTGACGCTCAAGGTATTTGAGACGGTACGGAAAATTACAAAGGAATTAAAACTGCATGATAATTTCAAATTAGTCTTACATAACGGCGCTTTAGCCGGTCAGATAGTTGAGCATCTGCACTTTCATTATCTGTCGAACCAACCAAATGTCAATGTCAAATATAAAACTGTGATAACCTGATTCTGTTGCAGAAATTGTCGAAACCGTTTTTAGAGATTTCGACCTAATAATTTTATTTGCAATCCCGGGTAGTAGTAATAAGCTGATAATCGCCTCTTGTTGGCTGTAATCCGGGACAAATCGGGTCGGGGCCATCTCTATAGAGTGAAACTATCAAATATATAACATCGAGAATGTTGATATACCCACTGCCATCGACATCGGCTGTTTCGGCCATAAAAGGTGCGATACTGCATTTATACCGATAATCGAGAAGAAAGATAACATCCAGAATATTGACATGACCTGAAAAATCAACATCGCCGCAATCCGGAATACATCCACCTTCCTGACAGTCAGTATCATAACCATTAAATACGATCCATTTACCTAACTGAGTGTAACATATTTCGGGAGTAGTCATCAGACATGTGATATTGCTATAACTTTTAATACAGCAGGCTCCATAATCTTCTGTACCACAATCATCGCAGTTGGAATCTTCTCCAAGCCAGAAACCTTCTAACATAAGACATTCATCTTCTTCAAGATAAAGACATTGATCCTGACCTATACAGCACGCCCCAATGGGTCCCCGGGTATCATCGGCATACAAAGCTGTGGTTGAAATCAGAAGCAATCCAACCAATAGAACCGACGTTATTAAAACTGAATTGTGATTTTTCATTTGCATTTTCCCCACCTTACAAACTTAGACTCTTTTGATGAATATAATATACATATGGACAAGATATTATGCAAGAAAAATAATCATATTGCATGTTTAAAATACCGGGTTATAAAAACCCGAGACAGAACAGGACAAGAATTACGATTTGACCACGATGATAAAAACCGAAGATTCAGTGATCTTTAGATCACCATTTTTGCGTGCTAACGCATGATACAGCTCATTGCGGACTTTGTCTTTATCAGTATCTGAAAGACTATCAAGATAGTTTTCATTCACAATCGCATTAACCCGATTAAGATAATTGCGCGGTACAAATGGTTGTACTCTCTTGTTAGGTTTTAGGTTTCACCTTGTTCTCAATTATCTTAAAGGCCGTCTCCAGATCGGCGATCTGATCATCTATATGTTCAATTCCGACCGAAAGACGAACCAGTCCGTCACCTATCCCCCGCGCCCGCCGGATATCTTCCGGTATTGAAGCATGGGTCATTGTCGCCGGATGATTGATCAGTGACTCTACACCGCCCAGCGACTCGGCTAAGACAAACAATGATGTTGCCATAACAAAAGATTTCACCGTTTCAATATCGCTTCTCAGATTAAACGATACCATTCCGCCTGCCAGAGTCATCTTATTTGGAAGTGGTTTACCGTCAAGACCGGGATAAAATATTTCCTGTACGATCTCTTTGGTCTGAAGGTATTCGACTATTTTGGATGCATTTTCCGAATGACGTTCCATCCGAAGCGCCAGCGTTTTTAATCCACGCAAAGAAAGGTAGGCATCCATAGGTCCCAGAATCGCCCCGGCGGCATTCTGAATATACCCGATTTTTTCGGCAAGAATCTTATCTTTGACAACAACAGCACCACCAACGGTATCAGCATGGCCGGAGATATATTTGGTCAGCGAATGCAAAACAATATCTGCACCCAAATCAAGCGGACGTTGAATATATGGGGAGGCAAAGGTATTATCAACTACAAGTAAAAGCTCGTTTATGATTGATAATTCTGAAACAGCATCAATATCATAGAGATGCATCAGCGGATTGGTCGGCGTTTCAAGCCAGATCATTTTGGTCCGGTCGGTTATAGCATCTTCGATATTTTTCGTTTCACGAGCGTCAACATAGCGGAAATTAAGATTAAATTTCTTAAAAATCTGCTCAAACAATCTGAATGTGCCACCATACAAATCATCTCCGGCAATAATTTCATCACCGGGCGATAATAAACTAATAATTGCATTGGTCGCCGCTAAACCGGATGCAAAAGCAAATCCGGATGTCCCATGTTCCAAAGCGGCCAGGGTTTCTTCGAGAGCATCACGAGTCGGATTAGCGGTGCGGGAATAAACATACCCCGATTCATCACCCGGTGCACTCAACCGATAGGTCGAGGTCTGATATATCGGTGTTGAAACGGCCCCGACTCCACCATCAAATTTGGCCGCTGCATGAATTGCCCTGGTTTCGTCCTTCCACGCTTTTTTCATTTTAAAAAACCTTTCTCTTTCATCCATTCATCCGAATAAAATTTGCTCAGATATTTCAGGCCCGAATCGGGCAGAATAACCACCACAATATCATTCTCGCTGAGGTCTTTGGAATACTCCAAGGCAGCATGTATAGCCGCTCCCGACGATCCACCGGCCAATATTCCTTCCTTGCGAGCCAGGTCACGCGTCGTCAAAAAGGATTCTTTGTCACCAACTTGAATAATATCATCAAAAACTGAAAAATCGGTAGCGCCACAGATCATATCGTCGCCGATTCCTTCCAGTAGATATGTATGAGGCTCAATATTTTTTTTGCTTTTAAAATAATCGTAGTAGACCGACCCTTCGACATCGACCGCGATAACTTTGATAAAACGATTCTGCTCTTTCAGATATCGACCGGTTCCTGATATTGTCCCGCCGGTTCCGATCCCTCCAATCAGAGTGGTGATCTTGCCGTCGGTCTGTCGCCAGATCTCCGGTCCGGTTAATTTATAATGAGCCTCGATATTTTTATCATTATGATACTGACCGACAAAATATGAATTTGGTGTTTCTTTGGCGATCCTCATCGCCGTTTCATAATAACTGTCCGGGTCATCGGGTGGAACTGCAGTCGGACAGATGACTACTTTGGCACCAAACGCTTTTAATGTATCAATTTTTTCCTGCGACATTTTATCAGGAATGGTCAACACTGCTTTGTATCCATTGGCGGCTGCAAACATCGCAATCGCCGCTCCGGTATTTCCCGAGGTTCCCTCAACAATGGTTCCGCCCGGTTTTAGCAAACCGGTCTCAACCGCACTGTTCAGAATATAAACCGCCATCCGATCTTT
>JAUVBC010000022.1 GCA_030591405.1 Candidatus Zixiibacteriota bacterium | reverse complement strand
TTTCATTCTCGGCATCATCGAAATATCCAAAACTGCCACCAACACAAAAAGTCGCGTCGAATTGATTTATCCATAGAGGCTTTCGCATATCTCCCTTTTCAAGAGTAACACCAAGATTGCGCTCCTCTGCAACCTTTTGGCAGATATCAAGATACGAACCGGTGAAATCGAGTCCGGTCATATTGCAGCCATATTCAGCCAGTTCAAGAGTTAATCTCCCCAGTCCGCAGGGAATATCGAGGACTTTTTCATTTAGTTTAAGATTCAAAGCATTAATGATAAAAGCGACCTCGGCTTTGGTTTCCGCAGCGGTTAAGGAATTTTGCTGAACATCCAAAAACGGCCCTTCAAAAAATTTGTCATACCATTTTTCGTAATTCATATCTCCCCCAGATTAATTTTGACAAACAGTATTTGATAAATATATTATTAATAATATACTTATTTAGATATACTGCAATCAGAATATTTATTTAAAATTGATATATTCTTTGACGCCAATATCGAACTTATTCGTGGTCTTGATGGCTTCGGAGGGGCAGTTGTAAAGACAGGTATTGCATAAAATACATTCGGTTGATAATATTCTTTGATTGTTGCGCGAATAATCAAGCAGTCTGATATTCATCGGGCAGTTTTCCTCGCAGATCTCGCACTCATCACAAAGTTCGTTATCAATCTGTTGCTTGCTGATGGAGAATCTGGAAAGGATTTTCTGTGTCACAGGTATTGGACAGATATATTTGCAAAAAGCACGGTTGTCTTTTAATACGGCAGCGAGTAGTATCGCCAGAAGATAATAAGCTGTGTTGCCGATTATTAGCCAATAAAATTGCGCCTCATAATGTTCTCTGGGGCCATAATCAAAAACAAATATCAAAGCGATCACACCGGCTGTTGCAATCGCAAAATGAATATAGCGAATTAACCCGAAATATTTAATTCGCCCGTTTTTTGGTGTTTTCCATGGGGAAAAATCGAGTACCATCATTGTCCAACAGGCCCATCCGCACCAGGTCCGGCCGAAAAATAGCGGGCCAAGTAGTTTTGCAATAAAAAAATGTAATGTCGCTCCGCTGAATACTCCGGCAAACAGATAAAAGTAAAAGCCTTCTATTTGCATATTTTCATGTCCAAGAAGTCCCAAAAAGCCAAACATAAAAACGCCGATCAAAAGCTGCGTAATCCGCCGCCCCCGTGGCTTGTATTTGTCAATCAAACCATCGGTGACAATCGTGGCAATTGCAATCGCCAGACCAAGATATCCAAATATGAAAATATAAAATAGTCCACCGGTAGCGAGATAACGCCAAATGCCTATTGAGAAAAATATCGCCGGCCAAATCATAGCCGCTAATAGATTTTTAGTCTTAAGTTGAAATATTTTTTCTTTCATTAAAATCCCAAACCAAATCTTACCTATTTGTTCTCAACTACGCACATGTATTATAAAAGATTCATAATAAAAAAAAGGCGGGATTAAAAACCCCGCCTAAAGTAATATTCAATCTATCTCAACCGGATTTTTTCAGTTTTCCGGTCAGCTTGGCCCAGAACGATTTCATCTTCAATTTACCGATTGCCCCGGTTGGGTCAAGGTCTTTGGGGCAGACCTGCTGGCAATTGAAAATCGTATGGCACCGAAAAATACCTGAATCATTGGCGACAAAAGCCAACCGCTCATTAGTATTACCATCGCGTGAATCATCGATAAAACGAAGTGCCTTTAACAGTGCGTGAGGACCAAGATATTTTTCATCGGTTCCGACCACCGGGCATGATCCATAACATGCTGCACATAAAATACAATCAACCAGAATATCGAGTTTCTTTCTTTCACGCGGTGTCTGTGCATATTCTCGTGGACCGGGAGCATTTTTGGGAATAAGATACGGCTTAATAGCTTCGTACTGCGCAAAAAACGGATCGAGATCGACCACCATATCACGAATAACTTTCATATGCGCCAGCGGACGAATGGTTATCGTATTACCGAGGCTGGCAACCTGCGTTTCGCAGGCAAGACCGTACTGACCATCAATATGCATGGCGCAGGAACCGCAGACACCCATCCGGCACGATGAACGAAAAGCGAGTGTCGGATCAAGATTCTCCAGAATATAATAAAGAGCCTCGAGAACTGTCATCCCTTTATGATCAGGAACTTCGTAATCCTGAAAATATGGAAGATCATTTTTACCGGGGTCATATCTGAAAACTTTGAAAGTCGGCATATTAATACTTCCTTTCTTCCGGTTCATACTTGCCCATTGTTACCGGTTTGTATGTGATCTCCGGATCCGAAGGATGATAGGTGTGCAAAGTATGTTTCAGCCACTCGTCATCAAGCCGTTTATTAAAATCAATGCGGTAATGGGCACCGCGTGATTCGCTGCGATTCAAGGCACCGGTGGCGATAGCAAGTGCAGTATCAAGGTTTCCGGCGATCTCAGTAACCCAGAGAAAATCATAATTGAACTTTCCGGTATCGGGAATCGGTCGCAGGTTTTCGAATTTTATCTTCAGCATTTTGATCTCATTAACCGCCGCCTTCATATCGGTTTCATTTCTGAAAATACCGATCTTTTCATTCATTACTTTTGACAGATCATTTCTTATATCGTATGGATTTGCTTTACCTTCCGAAGATTGCAGTTTTCCGTATCTGTCTTTTTCTATAGCCAGCCCGTCATTTAAGGCATCAGTATCAACTGTTTGCGACATCCCTTTCACTTTTCCGGCGACATACCTTCCGGTTTGAGTTCCGAAAACAATCGTATCAAGAAGCGAATTACCACCCAATCGATTGGCACCATGCACCGAAACGCAGGCGCATTCACCGGCGGCGTAAAATCCTTCAAGAGATGTTTCCCCATTTATATCGCAGTCGATACCGCCCATGGTGTAATGATTCGCCGGATGAATCGGTATTGGCGTTTTTATCGGATCGATATTCTTAAATTTCAAACAGATCTCACGAATACCGGGGAGTTTTTCTTTAATTTTCTGCTCTCCCAGATGCCTCAGATCAAGATGTACGAAACTATCTTCAAAGCCGCGCCCTTCATTGATCTCGGTCTGAATCGAACGGGCAACAATATCGCGCGGTGCCAGTTCCATTATCTTCTCCGAGACATAATTTTTCATAAACCGTTCGCCCCTGTTGTTGAGAAGATAGCCGCCTTCGCCACGACATCCCTCGGTCATCAGAATCGAGGAACCCTCCAGTCCGGTCGGATGAAACTGAATAAACTCCATATCCTTCAGTGCGACTCCGGCCCAATAAGGAATGGCAAGTCCCAATCCGGTCGAGGCATGGGCGTTGGTGGTGTTAATCGAATAAACTCGACCCGAACCACCGGTGGCAAAAATAACAGCATTACCGGCAATTGATTCAAACTCGCCGGTGTGAAGATTGAGTGCAATAACACCGGTGCACCGCCCATTTTTAACCGCAAGTCTGGTAACAAAATGTTCATACAAAACATCAATATTACGTTTGACCACCTGTTCATAGCAGGTATGAAGCATGTACAAACCGGTGCGGTCGGCACCATAACATGTGCGTGGAAAACCGGCTCCGCCAAAGGGACGCTGCGCGATTGAACCGTCCTCATACCGCGAAAACGGACAACCCCAGTGTTCAAATTCAATAATGATCTCGGGCGCCATATTGGCCATCAAGTCCACCGCATCCTGATCGGCCAGAAAATCGGAACCTTTGATGGTGTCGTAAGCATGCCGTTCCGGGGTATCATCATGTCCATCGGGATGGTTCCCCAAAGCAGCGTTAACTCCGCCCTGCGCCGCACCGGAGTGCGATCTGACCGGATGAATTTTTGAGACCAGGCCGACTTTAACTCCGGCATCATGAGCCGCAATTGCCGCCCGCATTCCGGCCAATCCACCGCCAACTATAATTACATCATAAAACATATCAACCCCCCACCGGATAGTTAGCAGGGTTGAATTTCGGCCATATTAACAAAATCGTAATGATCATCAAGGCTATAAATATTATTGCAATTATCCAGAAAATTGATTTATGCATTCGTGACCAGCCAAAGAAATCGGCCAAGGTTATTCTCAGACCGTTTAACATATGGATAAAAACTCCTGCAATTAAAAATATCTCAAGGACAGCAAAAAACGGACTCTGTACCGCACCCATCCGATCATTAAAAACCGCTTCGCCCGATATCGCCGATGACAACACAAAAGTGTGCATCAAGAGATATACCGCCAATCCGATACCGGTCAGACGGTGCAGCCAGTATGAGAAACTGCCAATATTTTTATTGAGAGCGGCATCCCTGATCGTTTCTTGTAATTTATTATTACTCATGAATCACCGCCCCCCTTAAAACAGATTCTTTAGTGTGAAGAAACCGGTGATTATAAGAGCCGCCGCAAAGATACAGAAAACTGCTTTGATCAATATCGACAGCTTTCCGGGAATCCTGTAATCGGCGATTATTGCCCATAAACCATTGAGAGCATGAAATACAACAAACGGAACAAACAGGGAATAATATACCTTCCAGAAACCAGATGAGGCCAGATTCGTACGGACAGTATCGAAATTTATCAAACCGGTTGATGTGATATCATGAAAGAGGTGATGCACATTCAAATGTGTCACCAGAAAAAATCCAAGAAACAGTCCGGAAAGACGCTGAAACATCCATGTCCACATGCTCTGGCTCGATGTTTTTACGACCATTAACCTCTCCTTTTGAATTAAGGAAATCCACAAATTAATGTATCATATTAGTCCTTTTCAGAAGAACTTGTCAAGTTATATATTGGAGAGAATAGGCTGCAACAATAAACAGCCTCAAGCAAATGGTTAACCCCGGCTATTCATGCAGATTCTTTTTATGCTGCCGGAAAAAGCTGGGAAATATCGATATACACCAAATATTCTTTGATCAAATCATTTTCCAATTTGAGGATATTGGCAAACGGTACCGAAAGCTCTGATGAATCTTTTCTTATATAGGTCACATTGCCATGACAGATAATTGTGTTAGGATGTTCCCATATTTCAAATATCTCATGCCGCATCCCATTGATACTGCCAAAAAAGCCGCCAACCATTGCTTCAACTGTCCCTTTGCCACTAACCGCTTCGGCATTGCCTAATCGAAAAGTGACATCTTCAGTAAGAAACGAGGTGAACTTCTTGATATCAAGTTTATCGATACTGGAAAACAGCTCCCGAATCCATTCTTCTCTGCTCATTATATTCACCTTTCTATGAGAATTTTCTAATAATACGTCAGGCAGTTTAATTCTATTAGAGTGATCTCAAAGAAATAAGAATATAAAATCAGTACCAGATTTGGCTGCCGTTTTCAAAGGTAAAAATACGTTCCTCATTATCTGAATCATCTGCGACCAGCCAGTAGAGATACCCCTCAGGAACATCCTCGAACACCAACGGGCCATCATTGGCGACAGACGAACCAAGTGACTGCCAGCCATCCGACCAATAAGACAGTTCATACTTCTGCCCCGGTGTAAAAAACATCTGGCTGATTCCATCGGTTGATTTTTCCTGCTTGCGATAAGTAGTTGAAATCAACTCCATCGTGATTGTTTTTCCATTTTCCGGCTGAAGTTTCTCGGTATTGCAATTGTCTCCAAGAATAAACGGATCACCAAAAGGTAAAATTTCTTTGTTAATATAAAGCGCCGGAAGGTAGGCGATATTTGTCCCCATGTCAGAAAACAGAGCCGAACCGTTTTTTATCCTTCCCCAGTGAATCGGTTTCCACTCTCCGGAATTAAAAATACAGAGATAGGCAATATCAATTGAATCATCAATTTTTTCTTCAAATTTGACTTCGACGTCGCAAACATTTGTGTACTGTGAGGTGACATCAATATAATTCTTACCTGCCAGCCAGCCCGGTATTTCCTCTTGCTTTCGTTCCTGAAAAACAAGATTATCTATTTGTTTACCAAATGTTTTCCGATACGCCTTGCCCAGTTTATTGGCCAGATGATACTCCCCCGGATTACTCTCTGCTCCCATAAATGGAATCGCTTTTCCGTCAGGTGTAACGATAGCGTTCCAGGCATGGTTATTCCCGGTGTTTGCCCAATATGGCGTATAATCACTGGTGACGGCCAAGCCGTTGGCCCGCATGGCGTATATCGTAACATTGGTCATATCTTCGCACCGTCCCAAACCGTTTGACACCATTTCGGACAATCCCAGATCTGTTGGGTGATAATAAAAGCGCGGATCAAAACCGAACCATGACTTGATATCATCATTGATCAAAGCTGCAGCTTCAACCGGATCGGTACTGTCGGACATGCCAGATTCTATTTCCATGTATTTATCCCAAAACATTTGTCGCCATTCCTCCAACGGTTCGTTGCTACCGCGATATGGCAGGATATATTCACAGAAATTTTCAAACGAAAGAGACTTTGCCCATGGTTTCTCGCGCCAGGCTTTGAAAGCATAATCTATCTGCTTAATTAAGAATTCGGATTTGATGCTGTCCAAATCATTTATCTTCTCATTTCTCTCAAAGTCAAGCATTCCATACTCAGATTCCAGACTGTCAGCCGCCGCTGTCAGACTTTCGTAATCATTATAATCAAGGACATCAAAAGCTACTGTTGTCCCCACCGTGTCAATCATGCTATAGGTCACATAGCAGTGTCCTTCCATGTTGGCTATCAAATATAAAGCGGCAGTTTGTTTAAGAGAATCATCACCGGAAGCATAATGGGTTAGTACTTTTTCCAATTCGATGCGATTATCTCCGGCCATTTTAAGAGCTTCGGTTATCTCGTCTGAATAAGGCGACCCGCCGCAAACAAGCAAACTGGAAGAAAACACAAATAAAAATATAATAAGAGTATAATTAGTCAGCATTTTATGCATTACGACCTCCCACTAAATTATAGTATCGAAGTTATTAAAATTTCAGTTCTGAAATAATCTCGACCGCTTTTTCGCACTCTTCCCGGCTGACATCTAAATGCGTGACAAAACGAACCGTTGTTGGATCAAATGGTAATGCAAAAACACCGTTTTCATCCAAGGTCCCAATCACCTCATTCGAATCTTTGCCTGTTTTGCTTATATCTGCAATAACTATATTGGTTTGAACCCGCGGCATATCAACGTCGAAACCATCAATATTATTTAATCCCTCGGCCAAAAGTCTGGCATTGGCATGGTCATCGGCCAATCGTTTGATATTATTATCGAGCGCATATATCGCCGCCGCCGCAATGATCCCAACCTGACGCATAGCACCGCCAAACAGTTTCCGATTGCGCCGCGCTTTTTCAATGAAATCTCGTGACCCAAGCATCATCGAACCGATCGGCGCTCCCAATCCTTTGGAGAAACAGACCGAGACCGAATCAAAAGGAGCGACCCAAGCGGCCAGAGGAATCCCGGTCGCAACATAGGCATTCCAGAGCCTGGCACCATCAAGATGCATCAGCAGATTATGTTTATCGGCCACTTTTTTGATTTTTAAAATTTCATCAAGCGGGCAGATTGTTCCGCCATGCCGATTATGAGTATTCTCAATCGTGACTATTTTTGTTCTAGGTGTATGGATATCATCATGCCTGATATTCGCTTCTATTTCATCGGCAGTCATCACGCCATATTCGGTCGTGAGCATATTAATCATTAAAGATGAGTGCACTGCCGGTCCGCCGGTTTCATAATTGACGATATGGCATTCCCGCTCACAGATCATCTCCCATCCCGGTTCAGACAATGTTTTCAGTGCCAACTGATTACTCATCGTGCCGGAGGGAACAAACAGACCGGCATCCTTGCGAAACAGTTCGGCAGCTTTCTCCTGAAGGAGATTTAGAGTTGGATCATCCCCAAAAACATCGTCACCGACTTCGGCGGTAAATATCGCCTCTCTCATTTCCGGCGATGGTTTGGTGATTGTATCAGATCTAAAATCAATTTTTAACTTTTCCATAATATCACTTCCAGATATCTGTCAAACTAATTATTAAATTATAAATAACAAGAGATGCATCACCAGCCCACTGACCAATGGAACGGTTAGATTATCATCAATTGTAAATGAAACAGCCTCGGTTATGGTCGCCACCGCGGCACCAATCAGTCCGATTTTTATCGGCAAATCAGGAATAAAATAGGCGGTAATAATCGCTGTCATCAAAAACGCCAGTGAACCCTCAAGTGATTTTCGACCGTATTTATGTTTTCCGAACTTCCGTCCGATCAGAGCAGCGGCACTATCTCCAGTCATAATAAAGGCGAGCGCCGCTATCGCCACCGGCTTATCAAACAGAGCAACAACCAGACAGACCGTGGTCAGAATATATGCCGCACCGGTAAAATCGCCTTTGACTTCATGCTCTCTCGCCATTGAGGAGATCAGCGGTTTGAAAAGGTTCCAGAATCGCCATCCGCGCAAACGAGAGATATCAATAAATATCATTCCTATTGCAACCGGAACCATGATCGAAAGCATTTCGGATCGGCTCAAATTGAAATAATAATAGCCGCCGGGAATAATCAGTGCACCCAGATGAATCAGTTTTCGGTAAAGTTCTTTCCGAAAAGGTATCTGATTTTTTTGTTTATTCTCCACAACCTGCAAGAGTTTTATTGCTTGCGTTCAGCGTCTGGAGGAAGTTTCAGCTTCTTGAGAGAATCCAAATAGTAGGTGACTTTATGCCTGCTAAGCAAGTCCTGCTGCCATTTCTTTCGGGTTTCTTTTTGATGTTCCTGACGTAAGGTTGTTGATATTTGATTGCGAACCTGCTCAAGTGTTTTATTTATCTGCTTGTCAACAACATATATAATATGATAACCCCATTCCGTTTTGACCGGATGAGAGACCGTCCCTTTGCCAGTCCTTAACGCCAATTTATAGAATTCATCCGGCATTTCCCCTTCACCGATAAATCCCAAATCGGCCGCGGCTACTCTAATTTCTTCGGCGCCAGGATAATTCTCCTTGGCCAATTCAAGGAAATCGACTCCAGACATAGCCTGATCCCTCAGGAATTCACCAAAAATAGAATCTTCAACAATAATATGCTGTACATTAACAGGTTTCTTTAAAATATACTCATCAATATGTTGGTTATAATACTCTTCTATTTGACTTTCTGTCGGATTGTATCCGGGATCGGTACTCTTGGAGCCAACAATTCGTCTGGCATATTTATGATAAAGCTCTTTCCTTTGATTGAAGATTGCCGAATCATTGTTAAACCCAAAATCATCTCCCGCCTGCATAATAAGTATCTGCCCTGCTTTTCTTTTAAGCCCGAGCTTAAGATCATCAAATGTGAGAGAATCCAACCTTACCGATTTCTTATAATCAAAGAAGAAATCGGCCAACCCAAAGAAATCAATAGTATCTCTTGAATTCACAATAGCGGCCCAAACCGTATCGGGGACTACGCTATCCGTAATTTTCAGCGCCGAATCATTAAATTCAAATTCTGCTGCGCTGCCAATAGAATCAATAAATTTAATACTTGCGTCACGCGCCATATTATTTAAAAGCTGATTATAGGCCTGCTGATAAACAGTATCCAAAGATAAAGTAGTGGAATCAATAAAATCAGTTAATTGAGCCAGATGCCAGCCATCTCTGGTCTCAAACGGTCCAGACACATCACCAACTCCCAGAGTGCAGACAACCGCTTCAAATTCGGAAGCGTAGGTTTTTCTCTGGAAATATCCGAGATCGCCATAAATTTCTCCTGATCCCCGATGCATAGAATATTGATAAGCAAGGTCACCAAAGGTTGTTGTTGAGTCTATTTTTGTTCTGAAGTCTGTCAATAGTGATTGCGAAATAGAATCAAGCTCCTCGTCTGTAAAATCTTTATATAAGGTAGAATCTTCACCATAACGCAATCCCTTGGCAGAAACCATAAGATGTGAAACTCGAAATTGCTGGGGTTGCTTAAAATTATTCAGATTACTTTGATAATACTCAGCAACTTGAGGCGTATCTATTTTGATTGGATCTATAATGATCTTATTAAAAAGATAGTTAACATAAATATTCTGAAAATCATTTTTGAAACGGCGATATTGTCCATAATCATCTTCTACTCTAACGTTCCAGGCTTCCAGAGAGGAAATCGAATCAATTACGATACTAAACAGAGTATCAAAATATGTGGATGAGTCAAGATATCCACCTTCTAATAAAAAATCGCTTTGTACCAGCCGCTTATATAACTCAGAAGCCATGATATTAGTATTGGAATCTACTTGAGCAATAACAAAATCATTCTCTTCAATATTAATCTCACTAAAATCTGATTTTTTGCATCCCCAAAAAGACAGTAACAATCCAGCCAAAACAATAATTTTCAACAAGTTGCTCATAATTGCGATTCCTTATAGTTTATTCCAACGTTTAGATTTCTTTGAATTTATACAAGACTGGGTGAAAATCAAGCCAAATATTAATGAATATTTATTTAAATAACAAAACCATTTGATTTTTGAGAGGCGGCGGTTGATTGGCCGTCTGGAATCTGATCAAATCTTAGAATAAATGAAGTCCCATGATTAACCTCAGTAATAAATGAAAAATCAATTCCTAAATTACTGCATAATCTCTGGACAATAGCCAAACCGAGCCCGGTTCCCTCTTTTTTTGTGGAATAAAACGGATCAAAGATTCTGTTAAGAATTTTATTATCTATTCCCGGACCGTCATCAACAACTTCTAATACCGCTTTTCCATAATCATCATTTTCAATATCAACATATATTTCGCCCGATCGGTTTCCTATTGCCTGATAAGAATTAATAATGAGATTTATCAATACTTGCTTGAGATGGTCTTCATCACTGTAAACATACACAAACGATTCGGACGATTTCAGCTGCAGATCTATTTGGGGATCAAACGAGGGCTGATGCCTGACAATTTCAAATACATCGCTGACCAAACGGCACAGTTCAATTCTGTTGAGAACGGTTCTATTGGCTCTGGCATAGAGCAGAAAATCGGATAAAATATTATTGAGACGGATCGATTCTCTGATAATAAGGTCCATCAGACGTTCATTTTCTCCAGAAAATTCAGAGGTCGCTTTGAGAAGTTCAACAGAGCCGGAAATAGCGGCCAGAGGATTTCTTATCTCATGTGCTATTGCCGCCGAAAGCTCGCCCACGGCGCTCAATTTATCGGCCACTCTGATTTTTTCTTCCATTATTTTTGTATCTGTCAGGTCTTGAAAAATTGCAATTATTCCTCGAATATCTTGATTCTCTCCGATTAATAATGATGTCGAAATTCCAAGCGGAATCGATTTCCCATAATTATCAACGATTTCAACCTCATTTCTCTGAGAATGCTCTTTCGACTGGATCGCTTTCTGAAGATTTTCGGATAATCCTGGCATTCGGGTTTGAAAAACATCTCTGAAATAATGTCCTTTCAGATCCTCTTCTTTATATCCAAGGATCTCTTCACCGGCCCGATTGAAATATATTATTTTCCCATATCTGTCTATGGTCAATAATCCGGAATTGAGATGCCGTAGAATATCATCGGTTTCCAATCTGGCCATCCGGAGCGCCAGCGATGTATCAGCCAACTGCCGATCCTTGATTTTGATTCGTTCAACAAGAAAACCAGAGATAAAAGCGATTAGATAAAAAGTCAAAATATGGAGGAATATTGAATAAAATGCCGCATCGCGCGAATGGAATATATTCTCAAGAGCTTTCATCGAAGATTCCGGCTGACCTATAATTGCCATTCCATACCAGATAACAATTGAAAAGGCAAGCGAAACAAGTGATGCAAACCCCAGCGTTCCGGCCAGATTATTACAAAGCGCCGCCGAAATTATTGATAGTATAAAAAGCCCTGAAAAAGCCGAGTTAATATTTCCAGTAGTATAAACAATGCTGCTGACAACTATCACTTCACAGATCGTCTGCAGAGCCGGGAAAAACCTGATCAGGAGATTTACGCTCATCCATTTTCGCAACACAAAAATAGCTGGCAGGAAAAGTGTAATCAAGGCATAGGCAAAATAGAAAAATTTCAGATGACCCGGATAATTTAAACCAAAGATAACAATCCCGGAAATAAGAATAAACGTAATTAATCTTGGAATAAGAATCCAAGCCGCTTTTTCTATGCTTGAAAAATACTTCATGGCAAAATAAAAGGGCGCCATAAAATCAGCGCCCTCTCATCAAAAATACCTTTTAGATCTGTCCGATAATATCAAACATCGGTAGATACATGGCAATCAAAATGCCGCCAATTACCACACCCATCAAAACAATAATAACCGGTTCAATCAACGAAGTCATGGCACTGACAGCTGCATCAACTTCCTCATCATAAAAATCTGCGATTTTGCTTAACATATCATCAAGGCCACCGGTTTTTTCACCGACCGATATCATCTGCGTTACCATTGGTGGAAAAACACCGGAATCCTTGAGAGGACCGGTAATCGTATCACCCTCGGCAATAGCAACAACTGCCTTCTTAATGGCGCTTGCAACCACCATGTTTCCGGCCGTTTTGGCGGTAACATTCATCGCATCAATAATTGAGACACCTGATGAAAGCAGTGTCCCCAGCGTTCTGGTAAACCGGGCAACACTGGCCTTACGCACCATATTACCCATAACCGGGACCTTCAGTAAAAAAGCATCAAAGATAGCCCGCCCCGATTCGGTTCTTACCCAAAAAACAAACGCGGTAGAAGCAACCGCCAGACCAAGTAGAATTGTCAGAAATTGCTCCTGAAGAAAATTACTTATTCCCAGAATAAACACCGTCGGACCTGGCAATTCGGCGCCCAG
>JAUVBC010000264.1 GCA_030591405.1 Candidatus Zixiibacteriota bacterium | reverse complement strand
GGTCTCGTTATCTTGGGGTACGGGGCCGTTTTGAATGGAAGGATGATGAATTAGATAAAGCAGCCAAAACATTTATTGAGATGTATGAATTCTGCTCGGCGCAGAAATTACATGAACGAGCGATTGACGCCTCTCATATGGTGGCGATCGTCAGCGATCTAGATGGACAGATTGAATGGGGAAAAAAGGGTATCGCCGAAGCCGAAGCAGGAAATGTAACAAAGTGGCTGGGACCACTCTGGAACAATCTCGCCGCAACCTATGAAGATATGGGCAAATTCAAAGATGCGCTTGAATCGTATCTTAAGGCTCGCGATTATCATTATAAATACAGCGACGAAACAAGTAAAATGATCGCTGACTGGGCGGTCGGGCATGCCTATCGACTAAATGGTGATATTCAAAATGCCGAGAAATGGATGCTTCCGGTTTTGGATTGGTCGGTCAGGTTAGATAATATTGAGTTTATAGGATGGGCCAACAACGAGCTGGGTGAGATTGCATTGACCAAAGAGAACTATCAATTAGCACTCGAATACTTTATTAAGGCGGCCAGAAAGCTTCAGGAAGCCGACATGAAATATTGGGATCCTGATGGTTTCCGGAAACATCTCGATAAAATAAAAATGGTAGAACAGAAACTATCGGCTGCGACCGAATAGATTCAATCAGCTACTCTTTGACCCCGACAAGAATATAACTGAGCGGAACCTTACCTTCCTTTTCATGCTCGGTAAACCCCAGTGAGATATCATGACTGTACTCAGTAAATTCTTTTATTCTAATTCCATTGCCTGCTATAGAATTGATAACGGCAGTTAACGTATGCGTAAAATCGTATGATGTTTTGGACTCATACTTTGTCCCGCCAATATAATCAATTCCATCATTTCCGACCCATGGTTCGGTCCGGAAATATGAATAGATTATTTTCAGTGGATCGTCCGGTTCAAATCCATCTTCCCTGTTCGTTGCCAACATATAACAAAAAGGGTGATGTTCATAAATCACCAGATACCCGTCGGTCCGTAACATTTTTGATACAACGCTGAAATATCTATTCAAATCCGGCATCCAGCCCATCGCCCCGATAGTAATATATATCAAATCAAACGAATCGTAATATTCTTCGCCGATATCATATATATCTGTCCTTACAAATTCACAATTCAGATTTGAGATTTTTGCCAGTTCCCGTGCTTCTTTAATCGCCTCATCGGAGATGTCAAAACCGACCGCCGACTCCGCTCCCAAATTCACCAGCGATAATGTCTCCTGACCATTATTACAGCAAACCTGCGCAACCCTCTTCCCTGTCAAACCGATCTCTTTGAGTTTCGCCGTTTCATATTTATCAAGAGACGAATAACCTTTTTGGGAAAATTCTTCCTTAAGGTTTTTATTCTTCTCGGCTCTTGCCTGCTGATGCTTTAGTGTCGCTTCGTTCCAGGCTTCACGATTGGCATCAGTATATTTTTTAATATCTCTTTTGCACATTATTATTTTTCTTGGAAAGTTTATTCCCCGTTTATCTTTTCGTTAGTCTTATCATCCAGAGCAGTTTCAAAATCGACAATATGAGGCGTCAGTATCATGATACTTTCGACCTCCTCATCTATAACAACTTCACGAGAAAACAGTCCCGGCAGAATAATGCCCAAAAGCGGAAACCGCTTATGCGATTTAGTCTTGTATGTCTGTGTCAATCCCCCCAAAAGAATCGATTCCCCATCCTTAACAATTATAGTATTATCAATCATCTGACCATTCTTAATTGGACTATTATCACTTCTACTTGCTTCAAGATTTGTTAACTCAGCATTGATCTGCATGGTAATATATCCGCTTTCACCCAATGATGGTAACACTGACAATGTCAGTCCCGCATCAAGTGAATCGGTTTCATAAATATTGGCATAGGCAGAATAATTGGTTATATATTTTACACGACTACCGTCAAGAATAGTTGCTCTGCGATTATTCAGCGTCAAAACACGCGGTGCTGTACGTATCGTCGCCACTCCGGATGAATCCAACAGTTTAAGGGCATCAGCAATATACAAAGCCTGATTATAATCCCAGACTTCACTTTCATAATCTCTTTGCTCCCTGGTTTCGGGAGTAGTAGTATATTTCCTAATATTGTCAGTTTCATTATCGCTATAACGATATGAAATTCGGGGCCGGGAACGAATTAACAGTGCATCCCAGTCAATTCCCGCATCAAGCGCCTTTGATTTACTAATGGTCACGATCTTGACTTCGATCTCTATCTGTCGCGGTGGGACATCAGCTTCCCGAATAAGATCAGAGACATATTCCAGATCATCAGCCTGCCCGGAAAGAATCAGCAGATTGGCCACATCATTAAAATGAATATCCAGATGATGCCAACCACTCTCTGTCTCCCATTCCATATCACCTCGATTTCCATCAAGGTTTACTCCGAGAAAATTTAGCAGATCGGTTGGCGGAATATAATCGGGTCTGATTGATAACACTTCGTTCTGAGGAACCGGCCGTTGCGGAACATCGGTCGGCGGCTCGGACTGTGACATTGCCGGCACAATTAACATTTGCACCAACAAAGTTAACAACACTGCTTCAAATAGTTTTTTGAACATACCCCACTCCTATCTTGTTTGTTGAAGAAGTCATTGCGAGGAGTTTCCCGCGACAGCGGGAATCGACGTGGCAATCTCATACTTGTTTACTGGCAGATAATTGAGATCGCCACACTTCGTCACGACTTTTGGTCGTGACTCGCTCGCGATGACGTTATGTGGTTTTTTCAACAAACTCCTATTATATATTTAAATCGTTTTATTTCTGAATATTACCGGGCAAAAACTGCACTAAACCTGATACCGCATACTCAATAAATTTCCATATTGCATCAGCGTGAATTGGTGAAAGTGCCAAAGCTACTCCCAAAGTCATCATTACTCCAATGCATGTATGTATCCAGTCTTTTCTACCCTGTCGCTTTGCCGCACCAGCCAAATAATCCAGTTTATCATTAACTACTTTTTTCTGTGCTTCATCAGTTTCTACGTGTTGTTCAATATATGCCTTAACTTGCTCAATACCTGCCAATATTTTTTCAACTTCATGATAGGCAAAAGGCTCATTAGATGCCTCTGGGTCAATCTTCGTACCATCAGGCAATTTTTGCTTTTTCAATTCAGCCCATAAATCTGGTTGATTAATCTCTCCTTTTAGGCACTTAAGCCATAGAAAAAAAGCATTATATTTTGCTTCCCAAGATGGAGCTTTATAAGATGCCCTTGCGGTTTCCGATCCTGGCGAAAATTCAACTTTTGCAGTATTAAATATAAAATAAAAGTTCGTGCCCTTATATAGAATCTTAGAGACAATATTTGGAAATTCAGATACGTATTCTTCACATTCCAACCATTCAAAATTGTTCGGATTCAGTTCTATCTTTTCTATTAGTTGATATATTTGGTTTTTTTGTGATGGCAGAAGATCATCATTAGCCATAACCATTCCCTTTTCTAATAAACAACGTATTACTGAATCAAATCTCTACTTCGCTCCCCCATACCACTCAACCGTCCGCCTCAAACCTTCCCTCAACGTCACCTGTGGTTGCCAGCGCAGGCGAGTCCGAATCCGTTCAATATTGAGTACTCTTCTTCGGATATTATCAATATCGCGCCTGTCGATATGTTCCAATATCGCCTCTTTGCCAACCTGCTCAGAAATCTTGGTCGCCATATCAAGAACCGAAGTCTCCGTCCCGGTCCC
>JAUVBC010000210.1 GCA_030591405.1 Candidatus Zixiibacteriota bacterium | reverse complement strand
TAGTTATGATATATATGGCATCAAGAATATTATAGGCATTGTCATTATTAACATCGCCACAAATCGGATCGCCCTCGCAAGCATCGCCGATTCCATCACCATCGCTGTCGATTTGAGAGAAATTGGCGATGTTCGGACAATTATCGCATCCATCACCGAAACCATCATCGTCAGTGTCAAGTTGTGCCGGATCATAATCGTCGGGACAAATATCGCAAAGATCACCAACGTCGTCAGCATCAGCATCTTCCTGATTCGGATTGTCATTATTTGGACAGTTGTCGCAGGCATCGCCAATCAGATCACCATCACTATCGGCCTGATCGTTGTTCGAATCATTGGGGCAATTATCGCAAGCGTCGCCTAGATCATCAGAGTCTGCGTTGCTTTGGTCAGGATTCGGAACCAAAATACAATTATCTGTAAAATCACCAACTCCATCAAGGTCGGTGTCATATTCATAATGCGGAACATCAACAATAGTAGGAATAAACGCTTCTAATTTTAATTCCGCCGTCAATTTTGAGAAGATGACAATATTGCTGGGCGGAAGCGGTGTTGGAGTAATTACTATAGTTTGTTCTTCCGCAGAAGTACCAATTGTGAACCATAACGATGCAATCAAGCCATCAACAGGAGGATTTTGGTAAGTAGATAGTAGGGAAAAGCCAACAATTCCTGTGTTATTATAATAATATTCCGTACTAAATGGGAGGCCTCCGGTCATTACTAAACCATCATCAGGATAGGTAATATCATAAAGATTGATACCCGATGTTTCGCAGGTGTATTCAAAAGGAAAAGATGCACCATAAATTTGTTTACCATCATATGAGGTAATATATATATCAACTTTTGCAGCAGTTGCTCCCGGCGGAACAGCTGTATTTCGAATCTCAAGAATATCGTCTGTTACCGGTGGAGTTGAATCCGGGAAGGGGGGGCAAAATGGCGCTGGTCCCGGTCCATCTCCAAAGTAGGAGTTTGTTAAATAAGATACATCATGAAGAGTAACTCCTGCCATACTATCAACATCGGCCGCTTCAAGAACCGACGGGACAGGCCCATCATTGACTAAATAATTAATTAAATAGACGATGTCTTGTAAATCTATAGACTCATTATTGTCGACATCGCCGCAAATATATTCCTGGGCAAAAGTTGCCGGAGATAGCAATATCGCTAATCCGATGATTAAAAGAATCCACTTTGCCTTACTCATAAGCGTGCTCCTTATATAAAACGATTAAGTTTTTTGCCTATATGAAGTTATATAACAATTTATGAAATATAATCAATATTGTCAATATAAATTTTATAATTGAGAATGGGAAATAAGATAGTTTTGGTTTAAGATGAGAGATGAGTTATTTACATGTAAATATATAGTCTGGTAATAAAAAAATGCGGCAGGTACATCCATGTTCCCGCCGCATTTATTTGTTAATATCGCCGTCCTATCGAGATTTTGCCATTTCAAGAGTTTTCAGATAATGCTGATTAACCTGTTCCCAGTTCATAATATTAAAAATTGCGGTGACGTAATCGGCACGTCTATTTTGATATTTCAAATAATAAGCATGCTCCCAAACGTCTACACCAAGGATCGGTATTTCACCATTGGAAATTGGATTATCCTGGTTCGGCATCCCTTTGATTTCCAATTCGCCTTTGCTGTTAACTATTAACCATGTCCAGCCGCTGCCGAAAACGCCAAGCGAAGCCTTCAAAAATTGTTCCTTGAAACTATCAAAACTTCCAAACTTGGCCGTGATCGCCTCAGCGATTTCTCCCTTAAATTCAACTGATGGTTTCAAAATATTCCAGAAGAATGAATGATTGACATGTCCGCCACCATTATTGCGAACGGCGGTGCGAATTTTTTCCGGAATTTGATCCATATTCCGAATCAAATCTTCGGCGCTTTTATCAGCAAACTCAGGAAAATCTTTCAAGGCTGCGTTGAGATTGTTTACATAGGCGGCATGATGTTTCGAGTGATGAATCTCCATCGTGCGAGCATCAATATGCGGCTCAAGCGCGTCATAATTGTAACCTAATTTTGGCAAAAAATGTGACATCTAAAAAAACCTCCAGTTTAAACCGTTTTATAATGGACTGTATATATCCATGTTACTTAGCTTCTATAACTGTCGATAATTTTAAAAGGTTCCCCATGTCGATCAGATTTTATCCGAAAAATAAACTAAAAAAGGCTTATACGCTTTTAGCAGTTTTTTCCCATTTCGCAGGTATGAATTCCGATAAGTCTGTACAGTAAACAAAAACCAAAAATTGATGTCAATAATGATACAATTCCGGCAGTCATAAAAATGACTGTCAGGGTGGTTCCCATTGAAGTAATTATCGCTACCATCATCAGAATAAGGCCGATACTGATCCTCATAGCTTTATCAGTTGTGCCAACATTTGCTTTCATTTTTCTCCTCTTAAAACAATACAATAAATATTTCATTAATTAGTATAACAAAATGTTTAATAAAAAGTGCCCGAATTTTAATTTATAGTTTTTTTCATCCGAAGGAGCCTGGGGTGAAGGCGAAAGCAATTTGGAGGATAATAAATAGATATGATAAGCAACAAGCTGTTGGTTCCTGGCGTTTATTTGGATTCATTGGCTATAGATATGGGAATAGCCTGACTGGAAAATTCAGCGTCGCCCAGTAACCATTGCTTAGCTTCTGAATAACTGGTGAAGATTTTTACATTTTGCCTCTTGGAGCGGGATGTCGATTCGAAAAAGTTGTATTTTTTAAAATCGTCTGAAATAACCAGAGCTCTTTTGAATGAATCATTAATGCCAAAATGAGTGACCAATTTTGGAACCTCGTCTATTTCTATGATCGTCATATTTACCGATGCAGAACGAAAGTCATGAAGAACCCGATGGCAGTCATGCCTTTTCAAAAAATCAGCCGTATCGGAGATAAATTGTTTTAGAGGTTCCAGTTCAATATCACCTTCTATATTGGCTGTTACATATTTTTTGTCGCTATTGTATTCTATTTTATATTTCATGTGCTCTCCCAGCCCCCTGGTTAGACCATACTTTGGTCTGTATTTTATTATCGGGTTATAAAACCAAAAATTTACATTTAGAGGGGCTTTAGGTTCGAGAGATTTGTGGCCTTTTGGCTTTATTGTGCGATATAATTATTCATAAACATTCCTATTGCGCCATAAAATAGAACATCCCATACCAGCCAAACAATATATATTTAGCTGCATAGATGCATGTAATCAAAGATGCGGAAAAAATTAAGGGTGATTTAGTGGCGATTATGCAGCTATCTGTCGGGTATGGCGACCCGACAGCATAAAAGATGTTAATTTGTAAAATTCGGTGAGTTTAAATAATTGAGAATTTGTGGTGAGATGGTTATTTCTGATTCAGATATGGCTTGATATAGGTGAAAATATTGGCCGATGCCCCATTCATTCTGAAAAACGATTTGGAAATGATATCTATGTCGGCTGATCCCTTAATAGCCGGATTGATTTGCTCATCAAACTTTGTTGAGGCGACATCCAGCTTCTTTTTTAATACCATCAATTTTTTCGGATCAAATTCTATCATAATAGCCTTCTTTCTTCTAATACCGAATCGCTGTTATTGTTTAAGAAAACAATAATCTAAAAGCAAAAATATTTAGCTCGGTCGAGACCTATACCGTCTCGAATCTATTCTGTCGTATGATAAATATACGATTTTTTTTATCAAATGTAAACAAAAATCTTCAAATCCCGGCTTTGTCTGGTTAATCGTCAGGAGCGCATGACTCACGATGTTTGATTTGCGCCGTCAGGAACCGTTTCCTGACGGAATACAATAGTCCGGTCTTGATCTATCAAATATTCCCAATCTATTGCAGAATAAATATTCTTTGTTTAATTATAGATTTTGCGAAAATTCCCTGTAACCTGTTATGTATTAAAACTATACAAAGAAAATGGGTTTGTTTTGTCAAAAAGCACTTTTCGGATAATTAATTGATGGTCTTTTTGCTAATCGGTTGATATTCAAGTGGTTACTAAATCGCCCCAAATGTATAAAATGGGTTTCCTCCCACGGCGGACAGGCGTTTTTTTTTATCCCATTTTATCATTTTCAAATATTGATGCCTCATACAACTGAGTTGGGATATAAAACAAGTGCGATTTGGTGAGGAATTTGTAACCTATCCAATGAAACATACAAATTGTCAGGAGCGCACGGCGCCTGACCTACCATAACTGTAGGTATTTCGAAGGAAGAGGTGTTTTATTTTCAAACTGTTGGCTCAAGTATGGTAATGGATAGTTTAGAATTGTGGAAAATAGATTGATTTAACAGTGATTTAATGAGAAATTTGTTTTAAATCGTTACGGGAATAAACCTACCCAAGGGGTGCGCCACCCAGCCCGGCTGTTAATCTACATATAAATGTACATTTTGGTTATATTCGCGGAGACTATCAAGATTTGGGTATTTACAATATTCAGTATTTATTAAGTTGTCACTATATTCAAGAGTAAATTTCGTGACATCAATTTTTGCGGCTTTATTAAAATATATTCTTGATTTATGGAAATTGCCTTTTATACACTGAATAACACCAAAATAATAATTAGTATAAAATTGACTGCTATCAAGTTCTAAAGCCTTTTGAAAAAAGGTAGAGCCATGGCCTTTTTCACAATCATAAAAATTGGTTGTTCCGATTAGGAGATATGGTAAATAAAGTGTTGAATCGAAATAAATTGACGAATCAGCATAATATAAACAACTATCCTTCATATTAACATT
>JAUVBC010000234.1 GCA_030591405.1 Candidatus Zixiibacteriota bacterium | reverse complement strand
GTTACGATGGCGGCGATACCGGTTAAATCTATTTTGTATTATCATCAATTTCCGTTTTTTAACCCGTATCTCGCCGGGGGAAATATTCTTTTTGCCCATCCCGAGGTAGCAGTTTTTTCGCCGTTTTTTTTAATATTACTTTTATTTGGTGCCATCGGCGGTTTAAAACTTCAGGTTTTGATTGTCTACTTTTTGGGATTCTGGGGAAGCTGGCTTTTTTCACGACAATTAGGCCTTAGTAAAATTTCATCGTATCTGGTTTCGTTTGTATATTTTGGGTCATCATATTTCGCCCTTCACTTTTCGGCTGGACATATGCCTTTCACACACTTTTGTTTTTTGCCCTGGTTTTTATATTTTCTTCTTAAAGCTAATGAAAACCGAAAATATCTTTTGGCCGGTGCCTTTTCAATTGCTTTGATAGTACTTGGCAATGGTGCCGCGATTCCGTTTTTATACAGTTGCTTTTTCTCAGGTGTTTTTATTCTACTTTATTCAATCGAAAAGAAAAATTATCGGTATCTGAAATTCTATTTCTTTGCAATATTAGCCGGTCTGCTTTTGGCGGCGGTGAAATTTATCCCAATGTATATTGAACTATCGCAATTTCCGTGGGCTGGGAAACCTGATGATTTTACACCGATTGGTATAATTCCGGCTGCATTTTTCTCATTCGATCAATATATTTTCCGTGAACTTGGCTCTGGGTTTAACTGGACCTGGCACGAATATGGCGCCTATATCTCACCGGTAGTGGTTCTGATTGCAATTGTAGGATTGATATATAAATTCCGCGACTGTCGACTCTGGCTGATAACGGCTGTTTTCTTTTTCATTTTTGGTTTGGGCAGCTTTTCAGATTATTCTCTGTGGAACCTGTTTATGCACCTGCCCGGTTTTGCATCGATCAGGGTACCGTCGCGAGCTTTTCAGTTTGTCGTTTTGTCGATTGCTATAATTGCCGGTTTCGGTCTTGATTATATTATAAATCATCTGAAAGATTCGGTATCATCGATAAAACAAATTGCAATTGCTTTGGTGTCATTGATACTGCTTGGGAATTTTTTGGTAAACCTCCCAAGTTTCAACACGATCGATTATAAGCTTCCCCAAAAGCAGACTTTTAGTAAAGAATTCCGGCACGAAATTGGTGATGCCAATGATATCTATCGGCTGTTTCAGCGAAATAGAGGTTCATTGATGGCACCCTGGTTGTCGGCTTATAAGGAAAGCCGCGGGCTGGTCTCACAGAGCAACCAGGTAGCGATGGAATATGTTATGTCGGGACAGCTTCAGGTGATCTCAAGAAATTATACGCCGAATAAAATCGAGTATGAAATCGCCCCGACATCTGACGGGAAAATCATTTTTGGAATCGGGTATGATAAAGGCTGGTCAAGCACCGATGGTCGGGAGCTATTTGAGGAACATGGACTGGTGGTGACAAAATTCAGTCCAAACGACAAAAAGATAGTTCTGAGTTATACCACACCCTGGTTTTATACCGGTTTGATAATTTCGCTTTTAACTTTGTTGGTTTTTCTGCTGATTCTATTTCGCGCTGAATTTGGGGATAGGTTTAAAACGATATTTAAGTAGGCACCAGATCGCCTCGACCCCATCGATCCATCTGATTTTTTTACCCTCTTCGAATTTGCGGGGATAGTAGGCAATTGGTATCTCATGAATCTTAATTCCGTTTCGCCCCAACTTTGCCACTAACTCTGGACAGAATTCAAACCGTTCACATTCCAGTTTCAAACTTTTCATCAAATTGGTGCGCACCATTTTGTAGCAGGTTGACTCATCGGTGATTCCATTGAAATACAGAATATTGGCCACCAGGGTCAAAAGTTTGCCGCCCCAGAGATAGCGATAGTATGATATCTCACTTCCCTGATTCAATATCCGGGAGCCAAAAATCGCCAGCGCTTTTTTTTCTTCGGCGGTGTTGACCATTTTGACAATATCATTTGGGTCATATTCCAAATCGCCATCCTGTATGACCGTATATTTTCCGGTTGCCAGTTCCAGTCCGGCGACAACCGCATCACCTTTGCCGATATTTTTTTCTCTTTTTATAATTCTCACATTTTCGCGATTGGAAAATTTTGCAATTATCTGACCGGTGTTATCACTCGAGGCATTGTCGATCATAATCAATTCAAGATCGAGTGGGAGCGCCAGAACTTTCTCCGTAATTTCGGCGACAGTTTCCTGCTCGTTATAAAGTGGCATTAAAACAGATAATAACATATTATAATATAAGCAAAAATCGAAAAAATCAAAGCGCGACGTTTATGCGTTCTATTTCATTGTTTTTAGCCCTGCTTGACTTTTATTTTTCTATACAGTAAGTTTATTCGATTGATGAACATTATTGTATAAGAATAGAGGACGATATGTTAAATTCGGTAATTGATAAAACGGCTCAGATTGGTTCCGGCACAAAATATGGTAATTTTTGTGTTATTGGGGCTGATGTCTCTATTGGAGCAGGTTGCATTATCGGAAACAATGTGATTATTCATGATGGAACCAATATCGGGGATAGAGTCAGAATTGATGATAACACAGTTATCGGCAAATTCCCGATGAAGGCGGCCAATTCTGCGGTGACCAAAGAGTTGGAATTGCCACCGGCAAATATTGGCTCTGATTGTATAATTGGGACCTCGGTTATTATTTATCGGGGAGCCGAGCTTGGTGATAAAATTCTTGTCGCTGATCTGTCAACTGTCCGCGAAAATGTAACTATTGGAGATTTTAGTATTATCGGACGGGGAGTCGCTATCGAAAACCAATGTAAAATCGGAAAATATTGCAAGCTGGAAACAAACGTTTATATCACCGCTTATTCTGAACTTGAAGATAGAGTTTTTGTGGCACCAGGCGCGATTACCTCAAATGATAATTTTGTCGGACGGACCGAAGAGAGGTTCAAACATTTTAAAGGTGTTATCGTCAAAAAAGGCGGCCGGATAGGTGCCAATGCAACTATTTTACCGGGGAAAACGGTTGGAGCCGATGGATTAGTGGCGGCCGGGGCATTGTTGAGCAAAGATTGCCCTGATAAGAAGATAGTTATTGGTTCGCCAGCAAAAGTATTGCGCGATGTCCCCGATGAACAACTTTTGGAAAATCAGGGCTGGGAAGATTAAAGGGAGAAAATATGGCAGTTCCATTATTAGATATGAAACGTCAGTACGATACGATCAAAGATAAAATTGATAAGGCTGTGGCCGATGTCTTAAATCATGGTTGGTTTATTCTGGGACCGGAGGTCAAAGAGCTTGAGAAACGAATCGCCAAAATGTGCAATGTTTCAACCGGTATTGGTGTTGCCTGCGGAACTGATGCATTATTGCTTGCACTTGATGCCGCCGGTGTCGGTCCGGGTGATGAGGTCATTGTGCCTGATTTTTCATTTTTTGCCTCAGCCGGGGTTGTTTCACGTCTTGGTACCCGTCCGGTATTTGTCGATATTGAAGAAGATACCTATAATATCGACCCTACTAAAATTGATGACGCTATTACTTTGAAGACCAAAGCGATTATGCCGGTTCACCTGTTTGGACAAATGGCTGATATGGATCCGATCGTTTCTATTGGCAGAGAACATAATTTGGCCGTTGTCGAGGATGCCGCGCAGGCGATTGGCTCGAAATATAAGAACAAATTGGCCGGGTCGATGGGTAGTTTTGGATGTTTTTCATTTTATCCGACCAAAAACCTTGGTGCTGCCGGAGATGGCGGGATGGTCGTGACAAGCAATGTTGAATACATCGAAAAACTTCTTATGCTTCGGATGCACGGTTGGAAGAAAAAATATTTTCCGGAGATTATCGGTTATAACTCCCGCCTCGATTCTATTCAGGCGGCGGTTTTATTGGTCAAACTTGATTACTTAAAAGAGTGGACCGAAAAACGACAGGAGCATGCTGCTAAATATGATACAGCTTTTGCCGGGAGTTCCATTATTACGCCGGTGGTGAAAGATTATTCTTATCATATATATAACCAGTACACTATCGCGGTTGACAATCGTGATGAATTGTTAACGAAGCTAAGGGAAAAAAATATCGGACACGATATATATTATCCGGCACCGTTCCATAAACTGGAATGTTATCGCGATCTGGAATACAAAGAAGGCGATTTTCCAATAAGCGAAAAGGCGGCCGATTCGGTTGTCTCAATTCCGATTTATCCTGAGTTAACCGAAGCCGAGCAGGAT
>JAUVBC010000266.1 GCA_030591405.1 Candidatus Zixiibacteriota bacterium | reverse complement strand
CCACCGGTTAAACTCGATGATCGTGCTGGCGGTTCGGAGAGCTCCCAGTTATCCGGGTCGCTTGGATCACCGCTTATATAAGACAGCCGCCAGAAATATTCGAGAGGGTAATAGGCATCGAAACCAACCGCCCAATAATTGGCATAACCATAGATTTCATATACTCCAAGTGACGGATTCTGCAAATCGCTTTGAGTTATCGACAGATAATAAATCCAGCCATCGGTATATCCAAACTCGGTATTAATAAATTCAAGAATCTCGGCATTGCCATAATATTGCAAAGCGGCAAAGGCAAACTGAACAAATGGATCGCACTGACTGATTGTAGTCGTATCGTAATGATTTACAGTTACAGTAACCGTGTCATAAATAATATTATTAACGGTGACTGTATCATAAATGTTATTGGTAACAGTTATCGTATCATAAATATTTTCGGTGATGATTAAGGTATCGGTAGAGCTGTTGTAAACGGTATCTGTGACAATAATCGTATCGGTTCCGTCACCGGTAAAAGTGGTATCATATTGATAAAGCGTATCGACCGTGTAAAGAGTATCGAAAACCAAAATCGTATCGGCCGGTTTTTCGATATATTCGATCTCTTTTATATACTCAGTTGATGTAACTATTCTTTCTTTGTCGCATCCAAAGATCAGAAGCAAAATCATCAAAATTGCAAAAGCGAATAAAATCTTCTTCATTTCAAACTCCCTTCAGGGGAATTTTTCCCCATTGGATAGATATTTTGAAGACTATTTCAGCAAATAATAGTCCGACAACCGGTTCGATTATGTCAATTGTAATTATCTTGTTGTGTCTCAATGAATTATGGTAATCTTTGATTATAAGGGAAAGTATTTGTCTCTCAAAATAAAGGAAAAACGATGCGGAGAAGCTGTAAAACTAGCATTTAAGGTCATTTGTTATCAATATTTTGAATCAGCCGATGGCTGTTTCCATTAATCTTGCTTTTTCTACGTAATTTCATTATTATCAATGGTTAAGCAAGATTTGAGGTAAAAATGTTTGATAAAAAGTTCCTGGACGAATTAAAGAATAAAAAGAAAAATTGGGACAAGTCGGCCGAAAAATTCCGTGCCCGCAAAACCCGTCCCAAATTTATAACGATTTCCAGCGATGAAGTCGATGAGTTATACACTCCCGAAAATCTGAACGGTTATAATTACAACGAAAAGCTTGGTTTACCGGGGGAATATCCATATACGCGCGGGGTGCATCATACGATGTATCGTAGTCGCCTCTGGACGATGCGTCAGTTTGCCGGAATGGGGACACCCAAACAGACCAACGAACGGTATCATTATCTGCTCGATCAGGGGCAGACCGGTCTTTCGGTCGCTTTTGATCTACCGACCCTGATGGGCTACGACAGCGATCATGTCAGATCACTCGGCGAAGTCGGCAAGTGTGGTGTTGCGGTTGATTCACTCGGCGATATGGAGATACTTTTTGATGGTATTGATCTTGGCGAAGTTTCGACCTCGATGACTATCAATGCGCCCGCCTCGGTGCTTTTGGCGATGTATCTGGCCGTAGCCGAAAAACAGAAGGTTCCGTTTGACAAAGTCCGCGGGACGCTTCAAAACGATATCTTAAAAGAATATATTGCGCAAAAAGAATGGATCTATCCGCCGGAACCGTCGATTCGCCTGATTACCGATATGATGGCGTTTTGTACTGACCATGTTCCGCAGTGGAATACAATTTCCATCTCCGGGTATCATATTCGTGAAGCCGGTTCAACGGCAGCTCAGGAACTCGCTTTTACGCTCTCCGATGGTTTTACCTATATTGAGGCGGCGATGAAAGACGGGCAGGATGTTGACAAATTTGCACCACGCCTGTCATTTTTCTTGAATGCGCATCAGGATTTCTTCGAGGAGATCGCAAAATATCGTGCAGCCCGAAGAATTTTTGCCCGCCGGATGAAAGAAAAATATAAAGCAAAAAATGAACGAAGCTGGCTTTTGCGTTTCCATACTCAGACTGCCGGATGCTCTCTGACCGCCCAACAGCCAGAAAATAATTTGATCAGAACAGCTTACGAGGCGATGTCTGGCGTTCTTGGTGGAACCCAATCTTTGCATACCAACTCGATGGATGAAACATTGGCGTTACCATCACAGAAAGCGGCGCTATTGGCACTTCGTACCCAGCAGATTTTGGCGCATGAAACCGGCGTTACCAATACGGTTGATCCTCTCGCCGGATCGTTTTTTGTTGAAGCGCTGACCGATAAGATCGAATCTGAGGCTGAAGCATATCTTGATGAGATCGAAAAACGGGGCGGGGTGCTTAAGTGCATCGAAGATGGATACCAGCAGCGCGAGATCGCCAATGCCGCTTATCGGTATCAAAAAGAGATTGAAAAAGAAGAGCGGATTATAGTTGGAGTCAATAAATATAAGATGGGCACCGAGGAGATCGATATTCCGATTTTGATCATCGACGAAAATGTGGAATCGAATCAGAAAGCTTATGTTAAAAAGATTCGCGAGGATCGCGATAACGACAAAGTCAAAAGGACCCTCGAAGATCTGGTGACGGCTGCCAAAGGTAATGGCAATACATTAAAAGCGATGCTTGATTGTGTTCGGGTTTATGCGACTGAGGGCGAGATAAGCGATGCTTTAAAAACCATTTTTGGCGAATATATCGAACCACCGTTTATTTAGATTGAGATGAGTGATAAGAATAGATTTTAAATAAAGAATTAAATATGACAGAAAAAAAAGAGAAAAAAATAAGAGTCCTGCTGGCGAAGCCGGGACTTGACGGCCATGATCGCGGTATCAAAGTTATCGCGGCCGCTTTTCGTGACGCCGGGTTTGAAGTGATCTATACCGGTTTGCGGCAGACCCCCGAACAGATCGTTAATGCCGCCGTGCAGGAAGATGTTGACGCTATCGGTGTTTCGATTTTATCCGGGGCGCATATGACGCTGTTCCCGGAAATCAAAAAACTGATGGAAGAAAAAGGCATCGGTGATACGATTCTTTCTGGTGGAGGAATTCTTCCGGAAGAAGATATTAAAAAGCTGGAAAAACAGGGGATAGACAAATTGTTTACTCCGGGTGCCACCACCAAAGAGATAGTCGAGCATATGCGTGCCGCGGTAGCCGAGCGGGCCGACAAAAAACAAGATGATAAGATAATGTAACTAAATAGGATTTGTTCGACTCTACATGATCGGACGAAATCAGATCTTCAGGAGGAGAGATGAGATATAACGTAGACGACAGACAGCAGGCGGTACGTGACCGCGCTAAAGAATTTGCGGAAAAGGAAATCGTTCCGGTTTTTCAGGAAAATGATCGCAAGGAAGAAGCATTTCCAAAAGAGTATTATCAGAAACTGGCCAAAGCCGGTCTGGTCGGCTTTGTGATGCCGAAAGAGTACGGCGGCGGCGGTTATTCCAACATTGAATATATCACTCTGATCGAAGAGCTGGCCTACTATGACCCGCCAACATCACTTCTCGCGGCGGTTCCTGAGTTGGCGACTTTTCCGATTTTTGCCTTTGGGACCGAAGAACAGAAGAAAAAATATGTTCCGAAATGCGCCAGTGGCGAATTGATTCCCTCGTTTGCACTGACCGAACGTAATGCCGGTTCCGATGCCGCCAATCAGGAAACAATTGCGATTATCGATGGCGACGATTTTGTCATCAATGGAGAGAAATTTTTTATCATGCATGGTGATGCCTGCGATATCGCTGTTCTCT
>JAUVBC010000177.1 GCA_030591405.1 Candidatus Zixiibacteriota bacterium | reverse complement strand
CTTTGAAATATCGTCTTATTTTTGTCATAATCTGTAAAAAACAAATTTGTCGAAACCGCAGGGGTTTCGACCTACCCAATTAATATAATTTAACTACTACGCAGGTAAATATAGCAATTTATATAGGTTGAGGCAAAAAGAACATTTCCGCACCCCTAAAGGGGCGGGGCACCCCTTCTTAAAATGGCTTAAAAAGTCAAAAAATCAAAAAAACAGCCAATAAAACCCAAAAAAAATGGAAGTTTACAAGCGTTCTTTTCTTTTCCGAGGAAAGAGGGGGGAGGCCTCGAATCGAAAACTTTTTTTGTAAACTTCCATATTCAGGATAAATATCAATACTTCTCCTGTCAAGGGTTGCAGGAAAAGTACGCGAATTTTGCGTTTGGCTTATTTAAAGGTTTTTTGACTTGACATAAGAGATTCAATATAATAAATTTACCGACTGAATTATCAAATCCGGAGAATCGGAATTTTCCGGTAGTCAATAACCTGGTGAGACTTGAGGTGTAAACTTGATATTGAAATTCATCACAGAAATGAGTTAAGCCGTTGAATAAGAATTACACCAATATTTCCGATTTCAAAGTTGTCAGATTTCTCTCTTTAATTTCAATATTGATATTGTTTTTAGCAATTCCTGTATTTGGTCAAGATGCCACCGGCACCTCCGATGGTGCCATTGATATCACCGAAGATTCTGTTTTTGTTGACACAACAAACAGTGTCCCTCCTGATGTCACTCCGGTTAATGTGAAAAATGTTACTGTTATAGATAATCCGAATGACGATGGCGAAGCGATCAGAATTAGTTGGGATGTATCAGTTGATGATGTTTCTGGTGGTAAGGTCACCGCTTATAAAATTTATCGTTCCACCGATGCTGCAGGCGAATTTGTTGAAGTTGGTAATCAAACATCGGGTGATTCGGAATATACCGACAGCAATACTGAAGATGGAATCGAATATTACTATTATATTAGCGCCGTGAATGAGTTAAGAGATAATGGTGATGTTTTATGGTCGGTTTTTTCCGATTCTGATATAGCCGGTCCGATTAAATCCTCGGCTCAATGGTTTGATATGGGTCGTATCAATGTCTTAATCGGGACGATTTTGATCTGTACATTTATTCTTTACTTTATATGGGCGGCAAAATCGGGCAAGGATCTATATATCAGGAAGATCGCCGGATTAGATGCCGTTGATGAAGCTGTTGGTCGTGCCACCGAGATGGGCAAAAAAGTGTTTTTTATTCCCGGCATTAATGATATGGATAATGTCCAGACAATTGCCGGTTTAACAATATTGGGTCGCGTGGCGCAATTAACTGCCGAATATGAGACTTGGATCGAGGTTCCTGTTTGCAAATCGCTGGTTATGATCACTGCCCGTGAGACGGTTAAAGAATCTTATGCCAAAGCGGGAAGACCAGATGCCTTCAATGAGGCACAAGTACATTATGTAACCGATGACCAATTTGGATATGCGGCGGCGGTGGATGGTATGTTTGTCCGTGAAAAACCGGCCGCCATCTTTTATATGGGAGCATTTTTTGCTGAATCGCTGATTATGGCCGAAACTGGAAACTCGGTCGGTGCTATTCAGATAGCTGGAACCGGGCAACCTTCACAGCTACCGTTTTTTGTCGCTGCTTGCGATTACACTTTGATCGGCGAGGAACTTTTTGCTGCCTCGGCCTATCTTTCCAAGGAACCAAAACTGCTTGGCTCGCTTAAGGGTCAGGATATGGGCAAGGCGGTTATTCTGGTGGCGATTATACTCGGAATTTTGCTGGAGACATTTAATATCTTCCAGCTTTCAAACTTTTTTACGGTTATTGGGTGATTGAGGTAATATAGAAAGATGAGACGCGAAATACCAATGTTCATCACCGCTGTGGTCGGTGTCGTTTTTGTGATTCAGTATTTTATTCCTCATTGGCCATTTAATCAAATGAATGCCTGGTTCTCTGACTGGTTTTCGATTATTTCCGCCTGCGCCATCTGGCTCGGTGCTCTAAATTTGATGAAAATCTCTGCTAATAAAGTATATCGGAAAAAGAAAGAATGGGGCTATTCGGCGGTTATTATTGCCTGTTTTGCGATTACGGTATTTATAGGTTTTAAGGGCGGAGAAAGTTTCCGTGAAGCCGGAACCGGTTTTGACTGGATTTACAGATTCGCTTATATCCCACTGTCAGCAACCATGTTTGCACTTCTGGCATTTTTTGTTGCCTCGGCATCGTACCGAGCTTTCCGGGCAAGGAATTTTGAGGCAACTCTTTTGCTTCTTGCCGCCTTTTTTGTGATGTTTGGGCGTGTTCCGGTTGGTGATGCTGTCGTCGGATGGTTTCAAAATATTGGACTGCCAGTACCTGATGCCATCATGCCGTCAAACATTGCCACCTGGATTATGAATGTTATCAATGCCGCTGGTCAAAGAGCGATTATGATCGGTATTGCGCTTGGTATTGTCTCGACATCTTTGCGGATAATTCTTGGTATTGAACGAGCTCATCTGGGGGGAGATTGATCATGAAAAAAGAGTGGCTCGTATATCTCGGAATTTTAATAGTTTCACTAATATTATTCTTTGTTGTTACTGAACCGATTACATTCTCACCGACGGTTTCATTTATTATCATCGGCCTAATTCTTCTGGCTATTGTTTATATCTTTGTTCGGACAATTCAGGGTAATTATGTCGGAAGGCAAACAGTCTTTCTTTTTGTGGGAATATCGGTGATCCTTCCGTTTTTTATGACTATTACCCAGCCTATAAAATTATCTCCTGAAGTCGGTTCATTATATACCGCTCTTGGGGAATTACAACCAGGCTCCAAGGTTCTGATCTCTTTTGATTATGATCCGCCATCAGCACCGGAACTTCAGCCGATGGCTGAGACATTTTTCTATTATTGTTTTAAAAATGATTTAAAAGTTTTGATAATGGGTCTTTGGCCGCAAGGACCGCAACAGGCCGATTTGGCCATTCAAAAAGCGCTTGAACAACCCGATATAGCCGCTAAAAATATTGAATATGGCGTTGATTATATAAATCTTGGTTTTCAGGCCGGGAATGAATTTGTTATTCAAAGAATGGGTAGCAGCTTTAAAAGTATGTTTCCGACCGATTTTTACGGAACGCCGTATGATTCTTTGCCATTGGTAGATGGAATCAGTAATTTTTCAAATATCGATTTTTCAATGAACCTCTCTGCCGGTTATCCCGGAACGATCGAGTGGGTTCAGGTCGCTGTTGACAGATATGGAGTTAAGTTGGGTGCAGGTAACACCGCTGTTCAGGCTCCGCAGGTTTACCCCTATCTGAATTCAGGACAGATAAAAGGTTTGCTGGGTGGTTTAAACGGTGCCGCCGAATTTGAAAAAGTTGTTGGCGTAATTGGTAAGGGAACCAAATTTATGGTTTCGCAATCAGCGGCGCATGTTATTGTTATTGCGTTTATTATTATTGGTAATGCGGCTTTCTTCCTTGGTGACAAACGAAAGAAATCCAAAGCTGCCGAGAAAAAAGAAGCTTAGGCTGATATTATTAGGATAGACTGAGTATGGAAATGAGCGAATTAATTGGAATCTGGTTAGGCGCCTTTTTGACACTGGGCATTATCTCATTTTTGTATGGCGATAACCCCTGGTATAAATTGTGCGAGGCGATTTTTGTCGGTTCCTCAGCCGGATATTGGTTTATCACGCTCTTTTGGGATAATATATATAGCAAGTTTTATGTCGGTGTCACTCAGGACGGGAATTATATGCTGCTTGTCGGCGGTGTGCTGGGATTTCTGATGCTGATGCGGCTTATTTCAAAGATCGGATGGATATCCCGTTGGCCACTTGCATTTGTTGTTGGGGCGATTGCCGGATTTTATTTGATAAACTATTTTTCATCGAATGTGATGTATCAGGTTAATGCCACTATTATGCCGTTGTTTGGCTCCGGATATGGTGATCCTATTTTTTCGGCATCGTTTGGAAATGTAATTAATAAAATTATTATAGCCGGTGGAACCTTTACCGGTCTGGTCTATTTCTTCTTCTCGAAAGAGCATAAAGGTGCCTTTGGAGCAACCGCTAAAGTTGGTATCTGGGTGATAATGTTAACCTTTGGTGCCTCGTTTGGATACACCGTGATGAGTCGTATGTCTCTGCTAATTGGCCGAATGGATTTTATCTTTGGCGACTGGCTGGGACTCATTAAGTAGCAATGCCTGACTATTTTAAACCTTTTCGTTTTATCTCTATTTTTGTATTTTCTATAATATTTATATTTTCTTTTGTTTCTCTTGCGATTGGTCAGGAAACCGAGGAAATAGTTGCTGATTCTGTCGATAATTTTATCCCTGCCGCGGCGACCAATGTTGTTGCCATAGATCATGTATATGATCGCGGTGATGCTGTTGATCTGACCTGGCAGTTATCAACCGATGACGATAAAATCAGCGAATATTTAATTTTCCGTACCGAAGAAGGCTCATCCGATTTTGTCGAGGTTGGTCTTGTTTTGCCCGGGTTTGACTCCTTTATAGACAAAGGTGTTGAGAGTGGGCTGAGTTATATTTATAAAATTGGCGCCGTTTATAACGGCAAGATTGTTGAATCAGAGCTGTCAAATATTGTTATCCCCAATACCGAACCGATCAACTGGAACCTGCTGAATCTTTTTATTATAGGATTATTAATTGCCGGCGCGGTCATTTATTTTATTGCTCATGCCAAGGCGGGCAAAAAACTTTTTATCAGGAAAATCGCCGGCCTTGATGCGGTTGATGAAGCTATTGGTCGGGCGACTGAGATGGGCCGACCGATTCTGTTTATTCCCGGAATCAATGATATGGACGACGTTCAAACGATTGCCGGTATCACGTTGTTGGGGCGGGTTGCCAAGGTTGTCGCCGATTATGATATAAAAATTAATATGCCGGTCGCTCGTTCGCTGGTGATGACAACCGCGCGTGAGACAATCCGGGAAGCATATATCAGTGCCGGTCGTCCCGATGCTTACAACGACGATATGGTTCGATATATTACCGATGAGCAGTTTGGTTATGTTGCCGCAGTTGATGGTATTATGGTTCGTGAAAAACCTGCCACCTGTTTTTATCTTGGCGCCTTTTTTGCCGAATCACTGATTCTTGCCGAAACCGGTAATTCAATCGGAGCAATCCAGATTGCCGGAACGGCAATGCCGGCCCAGTTGCCGTTTTTTGTCGCCGCCTGCGACTATACCCTTATTGGTGAGGAACTTTTTGCGGCGTCGGCTTACTTGTCCGGCGAACCGAAACAACTTGGCTCGCTAAAGGGTCAGGATGTTGGTAAATTGATCGCCATGATTGCGATTTTAATTGGTGTGCTTAGTATAACCATCTCAGATGCCTGGGGTGTGACATTTTTTGATCGGTTATACG
>JAUVBC010000351.1 GCA_030591405.1 Candidatus Zixiibacteriota bacterium | reverse complement strand
ATTGTTTACCGAACATCTTCCAAACACCAAAACCCAGCAGTATTATGAGATGATAGGCAAGTACGATCAATTTCGTAGCGGATGGGATGATTATTGGACAGGTGATACCGCTTTGGTTTACGTGACAGCTCACAGATCATCATATATGGATATGAGAAAAACGGCCAACGATTATCTTGATAATGCCAAGACTTTTATAACATTTTCAATCGTCGTTCATCTTGTTTCGGCTTTTGAAGCGGCTATCTCAGCTAATCGTCACAATAAGCAGATTGCCGATGATACCTGGTCGGTGAATGCGGAGTTGAAAAGATATTCGGCGGTCGAAAAAATTCCGGTGATAAAACTAACGCATAGATTTTAGATAATTGGGTATAACTTTGAAAAAAGATATCTGTAAAATAGCGCTTTTTGTTTCTCTCTGTTTCTGTATGCCATTATTGGCTAAAGCAAAAATAGAAATTCCGATATCACCATTTTCCGGACCGATCCTGCTTAGTGATGCCGGCGAATATGACTTTGATGAATTTGGCGATGAAAACAAAAGTGAAAAAGATAAACCAAATAAAGCGAAGAAAATAAAACCGAAATACTCCAAAGCAAAAGCGGTTTTATTATCTCTGATAGTCCCCGGTGCCGGGCATTATTATGTCAAACATGAGGGACGCGGACAAATGTTTTTCGGCGCCGAAGTGGCAGCCTGGTTTGGATATTTTGCTTTTCATTCATATGGCAGTTGGAAAGAGGATGACTATAAAAAATATGCCATCCAGCATGCCGGGATAACGCCCACCGGACACGATGATTCGTTTTACCGAAATTTGTTATTCTATGACAGTCGTGAAGATTACAATAAAACCGGCAGAATTATTAATCCCGGGTCCCCCTATTATCCCACTGATCCTCAGTATGACTGGTTCTGGGATAGTGGCGAAAACAAAAAGACATATCGAAGGATCAGAAATGACAGCGAGGTTGCCTACCGTAAGGCGACTTTTATGCTGGGTGTCGCTTTAGTCAACAGAATTATTGCCGGAATCGACGCCTTTCGTCTTGCTCAGAAAGAATCGAATCGTCTCAAAGATAATGACGATTTCCTGACCAAACATAATATTGAATTTGATATAAACGCCAATCCTTTCGCCAGCAACCCCCGGTATGGATTTGTTATCACTCACCGGTTTTAAATAAAGTGAATTTGTTTTTGCTAAAAAATTTGTTTCTATTTCTTATTACAATTCTAATTCTCTTGTCCGGCTGTAAACTAAAAAACGATACAATCTACGAGATAAAAAGTAGTGTAGTGCCTGATGGATTGATTTTTGAACAATCTATTGAAGGTGTTATTCTTGGCAAAAAGATTTTAGAACCGTATGGTCTGGCCTCCGATATGGGCGGCAATGTTTATCTTGTTGATGCCGGGAATAATCGACTGATCAGGTTTGATCGGGACTTGCAACCGCTTCGTGATGTCGGCGGATATGGCGGTGACCCGGGGCTGTTTAATTCACCAAGTTATATCACGGTTGATAACAATTTGAATCTATACATTTCTGACGGCGGCAATCAAAGAATAACGGTGTTTGATACCAGATTAAACTATGCCAAGCAGATCGAGTTGATCGATCCTGCCGACCCTCTCAAATTTGGTCGTCCAACAGGGATAAAGATCAATCAATATGGTGAATTATGGGTAGCCGACCGTGACAAATCGAGGATCTGGATTTTTGACAATATTGGCTCCTATGACAGATCAATCGGTGGTATTGAATCGACCGGAGGGTATCTGTTAAATCCGGCCGGGATGATATCTGACCGTCGGGGACGGACTCTGGTTTGCGATAAAGGGAATAGTTTAATTAAGATATATGACAGTTTTGGAATCTTCATGTTTGAATTTGGCCACAGAAGATTGCAGAATCCAACTGGAATTTCGATTGATAGTTTTGATAATATCTGGGTGCTGGATTCAAAAAAAACGGCTCTCTTTTGTTTTGATTCGAGGGGAGAGCTGCTTTTTACACCTGAGCAATTGGACTATACCGGGAATTATACGTTAAGCAATCCAACCGATTTGACTATAACACCCGAAAACAAATTGATAGTTTCCGATTTTGGAAATGATCGTCTGCTGGTATATCAAATTCTGTACCCTTAGGCAGTAAGAAAGGCTGTTCTGATGCCTCATCTACGGGTATATTTTCAACTCTTCCAAACTCTTCTTATTATTTTTTTAGCTATAGATATTTATGGTGCCGAAAAGATTTTGGTAAATGAGGAGATAACAACTCGGATCAATGCTCACAATGGCCCGCTAATTTCAGATTCAGATTCTCTCTTTCTAAATCAGAAAAAACTTAAGAGAGATATTGATTATACGGTTGATTACAATAGTGGAATATTTAATCTGAAAAATTATTACTCTTCTGCCGCCGATACTCTTAAAATATTCTATACCCCGCTCCCAAGCTGGCTTCGGAAAAGGTATGGAATTGTTGCCGAATCGGTCATTAGGTCAAAAGAGGGTCAGAATAAAGCATTCAAACCGGTTGAACCGATAATAGCCTCTCCTGTATCATCCCGACTGCAAGTGAATGGTGCCAAAAAGTTTTCGATATT
>JAUVBC010000301.1 GCA_030591405.1 Candidatus Zixiibacteriota bacterium | reverse complement strand
GTTTTAATTGGTCGATTATCAGTATGACCTTCAATTCGGATATGATTTGAAAGCGGTTTCAAGTGTTCTGCAACAATCTGGAGAGTCTCAATTGCTTTTTCGGATAAATCAGCCGAGCCGACCTTAAACAGAGCCGATTCCATAATATGAATAACCAATCCGCGCTCGGAAACTTCGGTGTTGACCAGTTTCTCGTTTCCTTTTCCCATAAAATCGTTCTCAATCGATTCCCCGATAGATTTTAATACCGCTGTTTTCAAAACACCACCACCCGGCATAATACCAATGTTTGAACCCTGCCTTAATATAACTGTCCCACCTTTGAGAACGCCGGACAGGGCATCAGACATCTTTCCAAATTTTTTGGAATCAACCTGAGACATTGAATACATGACGATAAAAAATGCCAGCAGTAGTGTGATCAGATCGGCATAGGTTAAAAGCCACCGCTCAAGATTCTCGTGGTCATCATATTTTCTGCGGCGAGGCATCTTAAATCGTGTCCCTGCGCATATCAGGTGAAACAAATGACATCAGTTTGGTATTGACGATTCTCGGATTATCTCCTGATTGAATTGAAATAACACCTTCCATAATCAGATCAAGACTGGCCAGTTCTTCTTCATGGCGTAACCTGAGTTTGTCACTTAATGGAAGATAAACCAGATTCGCCAGCGCCACTCCCCAGAGAGTAGCAATAAAGGCACCGGCAATAGCAGTTGCCATTCGATCCGGTTCGGTAACATTGCCCAGGGTATGTATCAATCCCAGAACTGTTCCAATAATACCAAGCGTCGGTGAAAAACCACCCAGCTTTTGAAACAGTGCTATTCCTTTTTTGTGGCGATCTTCGACATAAGCTATTTCGGTTTCCAGGATCGATCTGAGGACTGTGATCTCGGTACCGTCTATGACAAGTTGAATCGCCTTTTTGAAAAATGGGTCCCGGACATATTTCATATCATTTTCAAGTCCCAGGATTCCTTCCATACGGGCCTTTTCCGACATTTTAACGATCATCGAAATAATATTAAGCGAATTGTTTTTACCACCGAACATAGCCAGCTTGAGGTAGCTGGGAATCCGAAGAATTGTTTTTACCGAAGTAGTGATAAAACTGGCCCCAATGGTACCAGCGATGACAATAATCATAGCAGGTGCCTGCAATATCGCACCCATATGACCACCTTCCATCAGGAAAGAGACAATCACTGCACCTATGCCAATTATCAGACCGCCAATTGTAGCAAAATCCATAATATCCCTATCGCCCAAAAAGCGAAAATATGTTAATCATCCTTGAATAGGCTTTTCGCCCAATCATATAAAATATCGGCAGTTGTGATGAATTATGAAGTGCAGAAACGATTTATAGCCTCAAAAGCCAGATTTTGAGACAAATATTTTAATCCGAATTGGTTATTTCATACTCAGATAATTTATTGCGTATGGTTCTTGGCGTAATATCAAGCAATTCGGCAGCTCTGGTTTTATTTCCATTACACTTTTCGAGCGTTTTCAAAATAAGGTATTTCTCGCCCTCGGCAAGAGTTATCCCGGAATCGATACTATTTATCTGATCTCCCAGTTTTCCCAGCGCCAACTCAGGCGGGAAATCGCCCCGAACAAGATGATTATTCGGCGAGGTCACTACCGCCCGCTCGATATAATTTTCAAGTTCACGAACGTTACCGGGCCAATGATATTTCATAAACAACCTGAAAACTGCGTCATCGACCGATTTGACATCTTTATGGTTCTCTTCATTATATTTTTCAATAAAGTGATTGGTCAAAAGCGGGATATCTTCCAATCGGTCGCGTAATGGAATAATACTAATCGGTATCACGTTCAGCCGATAAAACAGGTCCTCGCGGAATTTTTTCTTGCTGATTGCCTCTTTGAGATTCTGGTTGGAGGTGGCGATTATTCTGACATCGACTTTAATCGTTGTCCCGGAACCGATTCTTTCAAATTCTTTTTCCTGTAAAACCCTCAAAAGCTTTGCCTGAAGTCCCGATGGAATTTCAGAGATTTCATCAAGCAGAAGGGTGCCGGTATCGGCCAACTCAAATCTTCCCTTATGTTGTCTGACCGCTCCGGTGAAGGCGCCTTTTTCATATCCAAAAAGTTCAGATTCAACCAGATTTTCCGGTAACGCGGCACAATTCAATTTTATAAACGGCTTATCCTGACGTGACGAAGCGTAATGAACTGCACTCGCTACTAATTCCTTGCCTGTTCCTGATTCACCAGTTATCATAACAGTCGAACGGGCATCAGCCATCGATTCGATAAGTTCAAAAATCTTTTTCATCTTATCCGATTTACCAACAATATTCTGATAACGACTGGCCAAATCGGCCCGCAACTGTTTATTCTCTTTTTTTAGCGCTATCAATTCGGCTGTTCTGGCAACAAGTAATTCAATGGCATCGGGTGAAACCGGCTTCAAAAGATAGTCATACGCACCGAGTTTCATGGCATCAACGGCATTCTCAACGGTTCCGTAAGCGGTCATCATCACGGCAACTATTTCCGGTTGTATTTTTTTGGTTTCTTTTAATAAGGTGATGCCATCGATCCCTTTCATTTTTATATCAGAGACAAGCATATCATATTTCTTATCAGCCAATTCTTCCAAAGCATCTTCACCAGATAAGCAGGTGTCAATATTATGTCCGGTTCGCGATAATGCTTCGGCCAAAAAATCATTGACAAGCTGGTCATCATCGACAACAAGTATGTTCATTTTCATATTTTATTCTCCATTTGTTTTCCAGATCGGGCCGGCAAAACAATTGTAAACTTGGTTCCTTTTCCCACTGTCGATTTAACGCTGATATCGCCTCCGTGCGCCTTTACAATTTTCCAGGCTATCGCCAAACCAAGGCCGGTGCCGTTTTCCTTTTTGGAATAGAATGGCGAAAATATTTTATTTATATCTCTTGGCGGGATTCCCGGCCCGTTATCTTCAATTTCAATTTTCGCCAGAGTCTCTGTCCCCGAAAGTTCAAGAATTGATCCATATTTTTTTTGGGCCTGGGAGACAGGCACTTCGTAACACCTGATATTTATCTGAGCTTTCTCTCCACCGGCATCCAGTCCATTTTTTATTAAATTATACAACGCCTGACGGAACAGCTGGCGATCAAGGTCGACCGATACATTTATATGCGAGGCATGCTCACTTAAGATACGATTCTCTGATTCGTCCAAACCGTATTCGGTGTAAAAATTTTCAACAACAACTCCAAGATATGATGCCAAATCAACCGTTGCTT
>JAUVBC010000339.1 GCA_030591405.1 Candidatus Zixiibacteriota bacterium | reverse complement strand
CGGGAGCGAAATCACTATTATTTGTCAGAATTCGTAAATATTCATTGAGTGCGTCGATATCGCGTCGATCATTTTCCTTGGCTATTGCCCGGCCATAATATCCGTAAGGCGATTCGGGATAGGTGGAGTCGATCTTGTTAAAGGATTCAATCGCCCCATAATAATCGCCTATTTTTAAAGATTCCAGACCACTTTTAAATAGGCCATCTTCACTATTCTGTAAAAACGAGCAGGAAACCACCAAAATCATCAGGATCGAAAAAATTGCATACATTTTTTTCATTAATTACCTCAAAATTACGTCTTTCATTTATCAAATTCAGGCCATAATAGTCAATTTATAAAGTTTTAGCAAATATTATGCTGAAAATATAAAATAATGTTGTATTGTAAAAAACTCATATTATATTATATAGAGATGAGCAAGCTTAGTTCAATTGATTTAGTAAAAAAATACCGGAAAACTACTGTCGTTAATGGTGTTTCGCTCGAGATCAACTCGGGTGAGGTTGTTGGACTATTAGGGCCAAACGGTGCCGGCAAAACTACCACATTTTATATGATTATCGGTTTTACCGGACCAGGAAGCGGTAGTGTCTTTATTGGGGATACGGAAATAACCAAATACCCAATGTATAAAAGAGCTCAAATGGGAATTGGGTATCTGGCCCAGGAAACATCGGTATTTAGGAAATTAACTGTCGAAGAAAATATAATGGCTATTCTGCAGATGAGAAAACTATCTCGAAAAAAACGACAGGAACGGCTTGATTTCCTCCTTAATGAATTGGATATAAGTCACTTACGCAAAAGAAAGGCATATAATCTATCCGGTGGTGAAAGAAGACGGGTCGAAATTTGCAGAACTTTGGTAACCGAACCGCAGTTTATACTATTAGATGAACCTTTTGCCGGAATTGACCCGATTGCTGTTGAAGATATTCAGAAGATTATCTCGAGACTGACCGAACAGGGACTGGGCGTCTTAATAACCGACCATAATGTGCGGGAAACTTTATCAATTTGTAATCGGGCCTATATTATGTGCGATGGTAAAATATTAAAATCGGGGACAGCCGAATTTCTTGCCGAGGACCCGGAAGCACGTAAAATATACCTTGGAGAGAAATTCAAATTGAATTAGGCCGACTAATAGTATTAGGCCAACTATTAGAATGAAATATGAACAGTTAATCAGAATTGAAGGAGATATAATTAGTTTGGCGACCATTTGTCTAAATTAAAAATTTGCAAAAACCGATAATATGAGAGATGGAAATCATAGCTAAACTAAGTAATTTTGTAGCAACAGGTTAATTATGAAACTCGGATTACAACTCAGATTAAAACAAACGCTGGCGCCACAGCTTATTCAATCGTTGAAGATGCTTCAGATGCCTATCCTGCAATTGGAGCAGACGTTACGCCATGAGCTTTCTATAAATCCAATGCTTGAAGAGATGGAAGAGGAGTTGGAAGATCAGCTTGAAGTCACGGCTGAAATTGATCTCGACGAGGGCGACAATACGATGGATCCTCAGTTGGATAAAATTGACTGGGAAAGCTACCTTGGCGACGATTATGAATACAAGTTTAAATCAACGTTTGATAATAGTGAAGAGCAGTATGAAAGAACCCCAACAACCCAAAAGACGTTGACCGAACATCTTTTTGAACAACTATCATATTTGAAGCTGACTGAAGAACAGGTATTGATCGGCGAATATATAATTGGCAATATTTCGCCCAAAGGATATCTGGTTTGTGACGTTAATGAGATGGCCTCCGAACTTGATCTGCCGGCTGAAAAAATTAGGGAAGTCGTTGATATTATTCGTGGTTTTGATCCCCCCGGTGTCGGTTCTTTGGACCTGCGCGAATCACTTCTGACTCAGCTTGAGGAAAAAGGACAAAAAGACTCAATAGCGTATCGAATTGTTGATCAGTTTATAAATGTCTTTGACAAAAAATCGATTCTTCAAATATCCCGTTCGGCCGGAATTCCTTTTGAAAAGGCGCAGCAGGCGATGGATGTTATCAAAACCTTATCGCCAACCCCGGCATATGGCCGCTTTGAATCAGCCGCCGCACCAATCACACCCGATTTAATTGTTGAACGAGTCGGTGAAGAATATGTGGTCTATCATAATGATAAAAATTTCCCGAGTCTGAGAATAAATCCCGGTTACCGGCAACTGCTTAGAAAAGGCAACAAAACAGCCAATGATACGAAAGTATATGTTCGGGAGAAACTTGAGCAGGCTCGATGGTTATTAAATTCAATTAACCAGCGCAGGACGACAATGATCCGGGTCATGGAATCAATTATTGAAGTTCAAAAAGAGTTCTTTGAAAAAGGACCGGCCTTCATTAAACCGCTTATTATGGAAGATATTGCCCAGATGGTTGAAATGAATGTGGCAACCATCAGTAGGGTTTCCAATGGCAAATATGTTCAGACACCTCAGGGTGTGTATGAAATAAAATATTTCTTCAATTCCGGAATTGAAAACGAGGATGGCAGTGAGTTATCCAAGCGCCATGTAAAAACTAAAATTGAAGAGATCGTTAAAGCTGAAAGTGTGGAAAAACCTTTTTCTGATCAGGAGATATTTCAGAAACTTAAGGACGAAGGGATTAAGCTGTCGCGCCGTGCCGTTACCAAATATCGCGAGGAACTTAAGATCCAGCCTTCACGATTTAGAAAAAGAGTATGAAAATAAAGCGATTTAGATAAATCAGATTTATTTCCATAACTGTCGTAATCATAGGAGGAAAACACGACAAACCGATATCTCATCTCCGAGAAATCAAATAATGAAAAACCTCAGAAAATATATTTTGGGTCTTTACCTGTTGTTTTTCGTATAAAAT